>DATBEY010000178.1:0-7885 GCA_036558765.1 Binatia bacterium
TGTCCGCGATGATTTACGGATCAGTCAAAAGGCCAATCTGGAAGTTATCGCCGATTCGATTGCTTTCATGAAAAAGCGGGTCGAAGAAGTGATTTTCGACGCCGAGCATTTTTTTGATGGCTTTCGCGCCAATCCGGATTACGCGATCGACTGCCTCAAGGCGGCTCAGGAAGGCGGCGCCGATTGGATCGTGCTTTGCGAAACCAACGGCGGACGATTGCCGGGCGACATTCGCAGTGCGTTGGCGCAGGTGAATCGATTCGTCAAGACGCCTTTGGGAATTCACTGCCACAACGACAGCGAGCTGGCGGTCGCGAATACGCTGGCCGGCGTCGAGCTGGGCGTAACCCAGGTGCAAGGCACGATCAACGGCTTCGGCGAGCGTTGCGGTAACGTCAATCTGATCTCAGTGATCGGCAACTTGCAATTGAAAATGGGCAAGAAGTGCGTTACCCCGGCGCAGCTCAAAAAACTGCGCGAGGTCGCGCAGCTCTTCTACGAGCTTGCGAACATTCAGCCGAATAAACGGCAAGCGTTCGTCGGCGATAGCGCGTTTGCGCACAAAGGCGGCCTGCACGTTTCCGGTGTGCTCAAGAATCGCGAGACTTACGAGCATATCGATCCTGAGCTGGTGGGCAACCGGCAACGAGTCCTGGTCTCCGATCTGTCGGGGCGAAGCAACGTTGTCTATAAAGGCAAGGAGTACGGCATCGACTTAAAGGACGCTGGCGATGCGGTAAAGGAAATTTTGCGGCGCACCAAAGAGCTGGAAGGGCAGGGTTATGAGTTTCAGGCGGCGGAGGCGTCATTCGAATTGCTGATTCAAGAGGCGCTCGGGAAAAAGAAAAAAAATTTCAATTTGGTTGGCTTTCGGGTGATCGACGAGAAGCGCAATGAAGGCGAAGCGCCGATTTCTGAAGCGACGATCATGGTGCAAGTGGATGGCGTGATGGAGCACGCTGCCGCGATGGGCAATGGGCCGGTCAATGCGCTCGATCAGGCGCTGCGTCGTGCGCTGACAAAATTTTATCCAGCGCTCAAACAAGTGGAGCTGTTGGACTATAAAGTCCGCGTGCTCTCGTCAGGCGAGGGCACGGGCGCCGTGGTGCGGGTATTGATCGAGTCCGGCGACGGGAAAGATCGCTGGGGTACGGTCGGCGTATCTCACAATGTCATCGAGGCGAGCTGGCAAGCGCTCGTCGACAGTATCGATTACAAGCTGTATAAGGACGCCAGGCCCCGGAGCAGTAAAACATTGGAGTAATGGAGTGGTGGAATGATGGAATAGCGGCTGTGTGACTTGTTTGACGCAAAATTCCAATACTCCATCACTCCAACTCATTACATCATTGGCCATGTGGCAAACGCTCAAAGAAGATATTCAGGCAGTATTTGAGCGCGATCCGGCGGCCCGGTCGATTTGGGAAGTTGCGATAGCCTATCCGGGTTTTCACGCGATTCTCATCTACCGGATCGCGCACTGGCTCTGGCAACGCCAACTGATCACGCTTGCGCGTTTCGTAAGCCACGTCGGACGATTCTTGACCGGAGTTGAGATTCATCCCGGCGCGAAAATCGGCCGGCGCTGCTTTATCGATCACGGCATGGGCGTCGTCATTGGCGAGACCAGCGAAATCGGCAATGACGTAACGATCTATCAGGGCGTTACACTCGGTGGTACGTCGACCAAGCCAATCAAGCGCCATCCGACCATCGAAGACTCGGTGACGATCTTCAGCGGCGCGGCCGTTCTCGGCCCGGTCACGGTCGGTCGCCACAGCAGGGTCGGTGCCGGCTCGGTGCTCGTGACCTCGGTGCCGCCGCATTCGACCATTGTCGGGATTCCCGGCCGTGTCGTCAGCCATGAGGCGAGACACACGGCGACGGGAAAAGCGATCATCGATCTCAATTCGGCGGATTTACCCGACGTCATTGCCAAGGCGGTGAATAGCCTTGCGGAATATGTCGAAAGACTCGAGAAGAGGATCGACGAGCTTAACACCCGCCAAGGTGGTCTGGAAGAGAAAACCGCCGAAGAAAACGAAGTTCTCAATCGAGTCAAGGAACTACTGAAAAATACCGGCAGTTGAATCCTTATAGGCGCTCCGTGATGCGTGTCGCGTGCTACTTGGGCTGGCCGGAAAACTATACGCTGGATGCCGCGACCAAAATTGAATGATGACCAACAAGAACAAAATTGTGGTTGCCATGAGCGGCGGCGTCGATAGCTCAGTGGCGGCGAGTCTGCTGGTCGAGCAGGGCTATGACGTTCACGGAGTGTCGCTTCGCATGTGGGAAGAAAACCGCGGTCCGCGCGTCTGTTCCGATCATCGCGGCGCTGCAGAGGTCGCCGATGTGCTCGGCATTCCGCACACGCTTCTCGATCTTCGGGCGCAGTTCGCGGCCAGCGTCGTGAAGCCGTTTGCACGCGATTATTTGCACGGCCGAACTCCCAACCCGTGCATAGCCTGTAATCGTGATTTTAAGCTGGGAATACTTCTCAACTGGGCGCGCACACAGGGCGCTGAATGCATCGCCACGGGCCATTATGCGCGAATCGCTCATCACGACGACGGCCATGCGGCGCTTTTTCGCGGGGTCGATGGCGCGAAGGATCAATCTTATTTTCTATTTGCGTTGAGCCAAGAGCAGCTCGCGCGTACGTTGTTTCCGCTCGGCGAAATGCAAAAGGCAGAGGTGCGCGAACGGGCGCGCCGGCTGGGGCTGCCGGCGGCGGAGCGGCCGGAAAGCCAGGATATTTGTTTTGGCGATTACAAAGAACTGGTTGCCTCCTATGCCAAAAACGATGAGCTTTGCGGCGGTGATGTGATCAACCGATCAGGCAAAATTCTCGGCCGCCACACGGGTATTCACGGCGTAACCATTGGCCAAAGACGCGGCTTGGGGATCGCGGCGAGGGAACCGCTCTACGTCATCGACATCGATGACAAGACGAAGCAAGTCGTGGTTGGTAAAAAAGAAGAGCTTTGCTGTACCGGTCTAATCGCGAGCGGTGTCCATTGGATTGATCTCCCCGAGCAAATCGAATTTGCCGCCGAAGTGCAGATCCGCTATCGCACTCCGGCAGTTCCGTGTTGCGTTCGATCCTGGCGGAACGGGACTTGTGAAGTGTTTTTCGCTGACACCGTTCGAGGCGTGACGCCGGGACAGGCGGCGGTTTTTTATCGCGATGATCAGGTCCTCGGCGGTGGCTGGATCGAACGCGCGCTCAAGCACGGAATGCAACAAGTAACAGCCGATAGACCGTAGAAGATCAGTTACTAGAAAAGCGGGCGCAGCAGGCTGCGTCCCTACAGGATATGCGGGTCGCCATTACCACATTGGGTTGCAAGATCAACCAATATGATTCCGCGGTGATTCAAAGCCGTTTGGAACATCACCACTCGATGGTGCCGTTCGAGGAAGCCGCGGATTGCTACATTATTAATACGTGCACCGTCACGGACCGAGCGGACTGGGAAGCGCGCCAACTCATCCGCCGCGCCAACCGGCGCAATCCTCTGGCTAAGGTTTTGGTGACCGGCTGCTATGCGCAGGTGAACCCCGACGAGATGGCTCGGATTCCCGGCGTCGATTACGTTGTCGGACTGAATCGATTGGACGATTTGCTTCGCTTTATTGCGGCGGATCGGCCAAAGGAACCACAAATTGCGGTGAGCGACATCAAGCGCGAGCGCGGCATTCCAGTGATCGGCACTCGCGCCCTACCCGGACATACGCGCGCATTTCTGAAAATTCAGGAGGGCTGTAATTATTCCTGCACCTACTGCATCATTCCAGCAGCCCGAGGGCTCAGCCGCAGCATCGAGCCGCGGGAAGCGATGGAGCAGGTCAGACAACTGGCCGGAGCCGGCTACAAAGAGATCGTGCTTACGGGAATTCACCTCGGCGGCTATGGTCAGGATCTCCGACCGAAAATTGATCTGACCGAGCTCGTGGAGACGATCGCGGCGAGCGGATTGATTTCGCGGCTGCGCTTGAGCTCGCTCGATCCTCGGGAGCTTCCGGATCGGCTGCTCGATCTGATCGCTTCGTCTGAGGTGATTTGCCCGCATCTGCACGTTTGCGCGCAAGCCGGCGAGGACGCGACCCTCACAAGAATGCGGCGCAACTACGATGCCGGCTACTATCGTGATTTGCTGGCACGTGCGCGCGAGCGTTTACCCGAAGCCGCGCTGGGAACGGACATTATTGTCGGTTTTCCCGGCGAGAGCGATCACCAATTTGAATCATCTCTGGAGTATTTCGCTTCCCTGCCTCTGACCTACTTTCACGTGTTTCCTTACTCAACACGGCGCGGCACTCCGGCGGCAGCGCTGACGGAGCAAGTGGCGGTTCACGTCAAGAAAACGCGGGCGCGTCGAATGCGCGAGTTGGGTGGCCAAAAAAAGCGCGCTTTCTGCTCGAATTTTCTGGGCCGGCGGTTCGCGGTCCTGGTCGAAGACAAAGTAAATACAAAAACCGGCGCTCGACGTGGCTTCACCCGAAACTATCTCCCGGTCAATGTTCCTCTGGGCGGTGAGTTGTCCAACGAAGAGGTGGTCGTTGAGCTCACCGGATTTGACGATGGCTCGCTTACGGGGATCGTCTGTAGCGCTCAAGTCGAACCGGCTGCTTGCGACGGCCTGGCTGTTTATCCAGAATAGAATCAGAGTGACAAACGATACGCGACTTAGCCTTTTGCAGAAAGCACTGGATTACTATTTCAAAGATCGCGCGTTGCTGCTGCGCTGCCTGACCCACGTTTCTTACGAGCGAAAAAAGGGCGAAGCGCACAACGAGGTTCTCGAATTCCTCGGCGATGCTGTTTTAGATTTGGCGGTGAGCGATTTGTTGATGCGTCATAATCCCGAGAAGAGCGAAGGCGTGCTATCGAAGATGCGCGCGGCGCTGGTCAACTCTACAGTTCTTGCCCACAAGGCGACCGAGCTCGGTTTCGGGCCGCTCTTGCGAATTGGTAAAGGCGAGGAATTGAGCGGCGGTCGTGCGAAGTCATCCATACTCGCGGGCGCTTTTGAGGCGATCCTCGGCGGCGTTTACCAGGACGGCGGCTACGAAGCAGCGCATCGCGTGGTTGAACGATTTTTCGCTGCTGACGTCACCGGGAAAACCCTGGGGCAGCACGACTATAAAACCCGCCTGCAGGAAATCAGCCAAATGATCTTTCATGCGCTGCCATCCTACCGTATCGTTTCCGAAACCGGGCCGGATCACGAAAAATTTTTCGTTACCGAAATAGCCGTCGCCGGCCAAATTCTCGGAACCGGTTCAGGCAAAAGCAAGAAGCAATCCGAACAACAAGCTGCAAAGAAAGCTCTTGATGCACTTCAAAGTGGTACCCATACCAACGCGCCTGATTGACCCACCTGGATAGTTCCATGGTAGCGCTCTGATTAGTTCTCAGGAATGCGGACCGCCGTCATGCTGCGATTTTCTGTGGACGTTCTAATCGCTGGCGCTGGAGCTGCCGGTATGTATGCGGCGATTGCCGCCGCCCGGGCTGGCGCCACCGTGTTGCTGGTCGACAAGGGCCAGATCGGCCGCGGTGGTGCGACCGTCATGGCGCAGATGACTGTGGCAGCCGCTTTGGCGGAAGAAGAGCCAGATTCTGTTGCGCTTCACCTCGACGATACGCTCAAAGCTGGACGCGGTCTCTGCAACGAAGAGCTCGCCGCGCTGGTGTGCTCGGAGGGCCCGAAGCGCATCCGTGAAATGGAGGAATGGGGCACTCGTTGGGCGCGGGTAGGCGAACGAATCAAACAAGTGATGGCCCCCGGACATAGCGTCAAACGTTGCTGTTACGTCGATTTTCTCAACACCGGCCCCGCGGTCGCCGCAACCCTGAGGAGAAAAATCACAGAATTTTCGAAAATTCGCCGGGTCAGCAATTTTGCAGTGGTCGAGATTTTAGTTTGCGACGGCCGCGTCATAGGCGCGATCGCGCTTGATCTCACAAACAATCAGCTATCCGCGATCCGGGCGCGAGCCGTCATCATTTCAGCGGGGGGTCTCACCAAGCTCTATGCGCGCAACAGCGCTTCGGCGAACATGGGCGGTGAGGCGTACGCGCTGGCGCTGTGGGCCGGTGCCGAGCTCATCGACATGGAGTTCGTGCAATTTTTTCCCATCGGTCATCTCGCACCGCGGCTCGTCGGCATGGATCCCATTATGTGGGACCCGTTTCGTTACAAAGTCGGCGGCAAACTGCTCAATGGTCGATTCGAGGAGTTCATCGATCGGTACGGCAGCACCGATTTCGGTCAATATAACGCAACGCGCGATATCGCGGCGTATGCAATTCTGAAAGAGGTCGAAGCCGGTCGAGGCACGCCACATGGCGGTGCATATCTGGATTTCCGGCATATTGCGGAAAAGAATTTGCGCGCCGCCTTTGGTCCCGTAATTGATCGCCTGCTCGCCAACGGCATCGATCTCAGTCGAATGCCGGTGGAAGTCGGCCCGATGGCGCATTACCACATGGGTGGCATTCGGGTCGATGCTAATATGCGCACGCGCATCGAAGGGTTATATGCCGCCGGCGAGGCGGTCGGTGGTTCGAACGGAGCGAACCGGCTGTCCGGCAACGCCATCACTGAAGCGTTCGTGTTCGGGGAACGTGCCGGTTGCGCAGCCGCCGATTACGTTAAAGCCGGGAACTCCGAGTGGGATGAAAAGCTTGCGCAAGAAAGTGTTGATCGATTGGAGCGCTTTGGTCGAACTTCCGACGACAACGGTATTGCGCCGATTGTCGTTCAGACTGAACTGCAAAAAATCATGTGGGAATTGGCGGGGCCGTTTCGAACCGGTGACAGATTGACTCGCGCTCAAGCGCGCATCGCGGAGATCAAAACCACGGAATTGCAAAATTTACACTTGGGTAACGAGCGTGAGTTCAATCTCGACGTGCAAGACGGATTCGAGTTGCGTGCGATGATGACAGCCGCGGAGGCCGTAGTCTATGCGGCGCTCGGACGAGCTGAGAGTCGTGGCGCGCATCAGCGGGAAGATTTTCCGCTCGCCGACTATCGGCTGATTAAAAATCAAGTACTGGAGCTGAGAGAAGGCGAGCTTGTGTGCCGGTGGGCGCAGCCGGTGCGGCTCGATCGTAGCCAGCTCGAGAAACCGTTGATCCAGTGAGCTCAATAGCGAAGCTTCGAGTCAAGCGCGGCTCCTTCGGTCAAGCGAGCCGCTACGATGATTTTGAAGTGCCCTACGAAGACGGCATGTCGCTGCTCGACGCGCTGCGTTGGATCCGCGTTCATCGCGACAGTACGCTCGGTATTCGCTACAGCTGCATCAATGCGAATGCCTGCAAGACGTGCGTGGCGCTTGTCGACGGAGAAGTGGAATACACCTGTATGGTCAAGCTAAAAGCGACGCCGATCACGGTCGAACCCCTGCCAAAGCGACGATTAATCCGAGACTTGATCACGGATATTATTCCAAATGACGAGAAGCCTTAGCCCCACTGGCGGTTTTTCATTGTATGCCCATCAAGCGCGCCGGATTGATCGACGCGACCTGGTTCACTTCTCCTTTACTCAAACCTCCTTCATGTAGCATTCCCAAATACATTCGAAAGAGTTCGGCCGGATTGGGACTATAGGGCCGAAAATAATCGGTGCTGGCGATAATTTGCCGCAATCCGACTTCGCGAAACTGTTTGACCAGCTCGGGCGAGTCCATCCGGCCCGGCGCAAGGGCGTTCCAGCAGGCTTCGAGAAAGGCGCCCATTTCGGCAGCTCGCCTCATGGCATCGAGGGGCATCGCGATCATGTGGCTTTGCACATGGTTGACGACGATTCTGTGGCTATATCCCATGTCACGTGCCGCTTCGATGAAGGCCAGCGATTCCTGCCAGGAA
>DATBEY010000179.1:0-3936 GCA_036558765.1 Binatia bacterium
CCACGGCTTCGACGAGTTCTTCGGCAATCTCTATCACTTGAACGCCGAGGAGGAACCGGAGCTGCCGGATTACCCGGATCCGAAGGACTTTCCGCACTTTCGCGAACGCTTCGGCCCGCGCGGCTTACTGCACTGCTGGGCTACCGACACCGACGATCCCACCGAGGAGCCGCGCTGGGGCCGGGTGGGCAAGCAGAAGATCGAGGACACCGGTCCGCTCACCAAGAAGCGTATGGAGACCGTCGATGATGAGATTGTGGGCAACGCGAAGGATTGGATCAAGCGCCAGCATGCAGCCGGCAAGCCCTTTTTCTGCTGGGTCAATACGACTCACATGCATCTGCGCACCCACACCAAGCCGTCCAGCCTGGGACAGGCGGGGCGCTGGCAGTCGCCTTACCATGACACGATGATCGATCACGATAAAAATATCGGCGAATTGCTTGATCTGCTGGACGAGCTAGGCATCGCCAACGACACCTTCGTGATGTACAGCACCGACAATGGGCCGCACATGAACAGCTGGCCGGACGGCGCCATGACGCCGTTCAGAAGCGAGAAGAACACCAACTGGGAGGGCGCGTTCCGGGTGCCGATGGTGGTGCGCTGGCCGGGAAAGGTCCCGGCGGGTGTCGTTTCCAACGAGATCGTCCAACACCACGACTGGCTGCCGACGTTCCTGGCCATGGCCGGTGAGCCGAATATCGTAGAGAAGCTCAAGAAGGGAGGACACCAGGCAGCCGGGAAGACGTTCAAACTCCATATCGACGGCTACAATTTGTTGCCGTACTTGACCGGAGAGGTAAAAAAGAGCCCGCGGCCCGGTTTCGTCTATTTCGACGACGACGGTAATCTAGTGGCGCTGCGCTTCGACAACTGGAAAGTCGTTTTCATGGAGCAGCGATGCATCGGCACCCTGCAGGTCTGGGCGGAGCCGTTCGTGACGCTGCGTCTGCCGAAGCTCTTTAATCTGCGGACCGACCCGTTGGAGCGCGCCGACACGACTTCGAACACCTACTACAACTGGTTAATTGACCATGTCCCCCAGATTTTAGCGGCGCAGGCAGTCATAGTCCCGTTCCTGGAGACGTTCAAGGAGTTTCCACCGCGCCAGAAAGCGGCGAGCTTTACCATCGATCAGGCATTGGCGAAGATGAGCGAAGCTGCCAGCGGCGCTGGGCATTAAAGCGGTCATCGCAAAAACAATTTATGAGGTAGTCATGCGGGCAATAATTCTTTCAGTCTTGATTGTATTGGTTTCGACTCAGGCGATGGCGCAAGATAAAGCGCCGAGCGATAAGCCCGGCGTGGTCAGAGCCGAAACGGCGACGATTACGGCGACCGTCGAAGCGATCGATTACGACAAGCGTACGGTGGATCTCAAAGGCCCAAGGGGAAATGTGGTCACGCTGAAAGTGGGTCCGGAAGCAAAAAACTTCAAACAGATCAAAACCGGCGATCACGTGACGGCGAAATATTATCGTGCAACGGCGATCTACGTGCGCAAGCCTAACGAGCCGCCGTTCGCCGAGGGAGGAAGCGCTGTTCAGGTTGCCGCTCCGGGACAAAAGCCGGGCGGTGTCGTGGTCGATACAGCTGAAATGACCGCGCACGTCGAGGATATCGATTACAAAAATCGCACCGTGACTTTGCGCGGCCCGCAGCAAAAGACCGTGACTTTAAAAGTCGGTAAGGACGTGAAAAGATTTAGCGAAGTCAAAAAAGGCGATGAGATCGTTGTCAAGCATACCGAAGCCCTGGCGATCAACGTCCAGCCGGCAAAGTAAGCCGAACGGTTCAAGAGCTAGATCTGAAGCACTATGAAATCAGCGATTGCGATAGACCTGACCAGAATTCGCGGCAGGTGGAACATGCGGCAGCTAATTGGCTCGATAGCGATATCGGTCTTCACGGCCGCCCTTTTGCTCAACGGCTGCGGCCCCGCGATGACGCGTCCACCACGCGAGCGCGCCGATCTCGAGAAGTTGCGCACGACCGGTGACGAGCTGAGCGCACAAGAAAACCAAAAAATCCTCGGCCGCTTGCTCGAGCGTACAAAGGCGGAGTATGACCGCGACCAAGCGGGCGGGGGAAAACAGCTGCCGGTCATCGACATCTTGATCATCTCCGGCGGCGGCGACTGGGGCGCTTTCGGAGCGGGGTTTCTCAAGGGGTGGAAGAAAGTCCCCGCGCAGAACCCGCTGGCGATGCCTCAGTTCGACGCTGTGACCGGCGTGAGCACAGGGACGCTGATCGCGCCGTTCGCGTTTTTGGGCGACGAGCAATCGATCGACGAGATCGTAAACCTCTACCGTAATCCGGGGCCGGATTGGGTGAAGCAGCGCGGATTTCTTTACTTTTTACCCGACAACATTTCGTTCGCCGAGGTACCCGGACTGGAGCGCGAGATGCGCGAGCACATCACCATGGAAAAGCTGCGCCGCATCGTGCAGGCGGGCGCCGACGGCCGACTCCTGGCGGTCAATACCACCGACCTCGATACGGGCACGTCAAGGGTCTTCGACCTCGTCGCGGAAGCGCAGCGTGCTGTCAATTCGGGAGACATTGATCGCATTCACAACGTCATGCTCGCCTCGGCAGGGATCCCGGGCGCTTTTCCATTCCGTATTATTGACGATCAGCTCTACGTTGATGGCGGAGTTACGGGAAATATCATCTACGGCGGACGGATCGCGGAGGAGGATAGCCTGCCGGCCCAATGGCAGAAAGCCTACCCGAACCTGCCGATTCCCAAGTTTCGCTTCTGGGTGGTTTTCAACAATCAGTTCGTTCCGGTGCCGGAGGTGGTGAAGCCCAACTGGCCAGCGGTCATTCAACGGAGCCTGGAAACTTCCACACGCGCTGCGACGGCGACCGCAGTGCGCCATCTCTTCGCGATGGCCGAGATCTCCAGGCTCAAGCGCAAGGCCGATGTCGAAGTCCGAGTCGTCTCGATTCCCGGTGACTGGTTTCCGCCCGTTCCCGGAACGTTTATCAAAGAGACGATGAACAACCTTGCGGACCTGGGCGAAAAGATGGGCGCGGATCCGTCGAGCTGGAGTACCGTACCGCCGCAATAAAGCACTGGCCCGAAGCAATTCAGTAATTCGCAAAAAATTAGCTGTGCGGCGAGTCTTTAACATTCATGTCGCCTGGATTGCGCTTATTGATTTAACGTGCATCGAGAGATTTTCGAGCAATAAAGCAATTTGAAGGTCAGGAAATTCCCGGTTTGCACAGTAAGTGTATTTGGGATATGCGACGAGTGGTTTGCAGATGAGCCGCTATTTCGCCGTTATCCTTTTCGCTGTTTTCTCCGGCTGCGCGTGGCAGCCAGGATTTTTTTTGCCGGTGGTGAATGACGAGAGACTGCAAGGATTTCTCGATCAGGAGACTGCGGTTATCGTAAGAGTATCCGCGGATTCAGGTAAAATTCCGAACTATAGCGTCCAACTAGCCAATTTTCCGCGGAAGGATATCTTGGGTCTCAGCCTTAGCAAGCAGCGCATTTTCATCAGCTACCAACTGACCGAGCGGGCTTACCAGGATCAAGCGTACCGCTGGTTGCTGCGCCAAACGATCGCGCATGAAGTGGCTCATGATGTCCTGGGCCATGCAGAGATGAAATCTCAAGCTACCTTGAACATCGCGGGTCCGTCGCGCGGCATTGTTGCGGAGGATCTGGGATTGCGCGGAGTGTCGATTCGCAATTTTTCGCGCCTCAATGAATTGGCGGCGGATCAAAAAGGCATGGAGTATTGGCAAAAGCTGGGTTGGGACTGCCGCATTTGGGTCCGCATTTTGGAGAACTTCGCCGAGCAAAACTATCAAGGTGACGAGTACCATCCCACCGACCAGCGACTTGCCCAAGCCAGAAGTCTGTGCAGCGCCACTGCGCCTTAGTTTTTTCAATACTAAATCGAAGATTTTGCTTCC
>DATBEY010000180.1:0-3330 GCA_036558765.1 Binatia bacterium
GTCGCCCACAGACATCGGTGCGGAGCTGTTGAATATCCCGCTGAGAATTCTCGGGATGCCCCTCGGCGCCTTGCGTTTGTTTACTCCGAACAAAGACATAAAAGATAATGGCAAGTAGACCATCAAGAAAGTCCATAGCTATGGCAACACCCGTTGCCGACCACGGAGGGCTTCATGAGCAAACCCTGGAGCCACAAGGTGATTGCTTTATTGGCACTCATCCAAGGTGTTTTCGGCTTGCTCCGTGCGTATAATTGGGTTCAAATCGGCACCAACCTTTTCGGCCAGGGATTTTTGCTTTTGCCTTTTGTAGGGACGGTGGCGGTCTTGCGCGGACTTCGGATACGAGGCTTAACTTTGGCGGTTTTTACAATTTCAGCGATACCTATCATCTCTTGTTTTCAGCAGGCCATACCGTTCAAGGTCCAAGCACGTTTCAAGCTTATGTAGCTTTTCAAATAACCTTCGGCCCTGAAAAAGAATCGCAACCAGGCAAAAACTGAGAAAACAACGCGAAGTTGAAATTAAGCAACGGAGAGCAGTAAATTAAACAGTCGCGGTGCCGGAGCGCGGCGACGGGTGTCCGACCTCGAGCGTCATTTCTCAACAGTTTCGGTGACGAGTCGCGATGATCTAGTGTCATTATTGGTTGTTTCCGCTCTCTCGCTTCAAAATGTTCTAAACCGGTGCAATCCTACCCGGCCAGCAACCTGCGGCTGATTGACCAGCGTCGAGCGGATACCTTATAACATGCGCATGCACAACATACGCAGTGTCGTTTTATGGAATGTTCTTCTTTTTTTTGTCACCGGCTGCGGGTCGTCCGTGGCGGTGTGGACGGACGGCGAAGTACCCTTCGTGCGATCGACACCCGAAGTCATCGATCGCATGCTCGAGCTGGCGCAAGTCAGAAAAGGCGACCTGATTTATGATATCGGCAGCGGCGACGGGGCAATTATTATTCGGGCCGCCAAGAAGTACGGCGTTAGAGGCGTCGGCATCGAAATCGATGAAGGGCTGGTCGCCAAAGCGCGCGCCAACGCCTTTCAGGAGAAGGTCCAGGATCTCGTTGAATTTCGGAGTGCCGATGCGTTTACGGTGGACGTCTCGCCGGCAACGGTCGTAACGCTCTATATGCTGCCGGATTTCAATGCCAAACTTCGGCCGATTCTCGACCGTCAGTTAAGACCGGGGACTCGCGTCGTCTCGCATGATTTCGAAATTCCCGGTTGGGTGCCGGATAAAGTCGAATTAGTGAAAGGCGACTTTATACACGATCACAAAGTGCTGCTGTTCGCCATCCGGTGAGCAGGTCTTTATGCTATTCTACGCGAATCCTGGCAACTGGTAGAATTTTGCTGGATTTCCCTCGAGGATATTTGCCTTCGACCTCTCGCTGATATCCGTTCTGCTACGCAAAATCTTTTCCGCAAAGCGTTCGCGATCGCCATGGGGCATGTCGGAGCCGAAAACAATTTGCCCGTCCCCGACAAGATCCAATACCTGCGGCAACAGCACATCTTCGACTTCTGCGCTGAAGTAGAGATTGCCTTTTTTTACATACTCCATCGGATCCAGTTTTTGAATCGGCGCCGTCCGCGACACCACGTTGGCTAAATTCTTTCCCGAATGATGGAAGCGATGATGCAGCCGCTCTAGAATAAAGTGGACCCAGAGCGAGCCGGCTTCGAGATAAACAACCCTTAAAGTTGGAAACCGGTCTAGGATGCCGCCGCTCATCATCGAGACCAAGCCCATCAGTACCGGCATGGAAAACGCTATTACGCCGGACGGGTAAATATGACTATAGAGATTATTGAGCGACGGACACGACCAGCCGACGTGAACCGCGAGGGGTAGATCGGCCTCCGCCACCGCTTCATAAAATGCCAGCAAACTTGGATCATCGAGCAAGCGATCGCCCGCAGTGCCCAAGATCATCATGCCCACGGCGCCGAGTTTTTTCGCTTCTTTGACCTGACGCACCGATGCGGGAATCTCGTCGAGATTGGCAACGCCGACCCATTTCAGCCGCTCCTGGCCGTCCAGCACATCGCCGAGCCAGCGGTTGTAGGCATCGCACATGGCCGTGACGTACGCAGGATTGCAGCTTAGCGGGTAGGCGAGAAACAACGTGGGATAGAGAACCTGCAGCCAAATGTTCTCTTCGTCCATGATTTGCAGCCGCTCATTGAGATGGGTCAGCTCCATGCTGCCAATCGTGTCTGGTTTGCGCCGCGCGTGCCGCACCGGCTTTCCCTGATAGCTCACCGGCGTGCCGAGATTGTTGCAGCCGCGGCCGACCCGCCGCGGAAAAAGCTGCTCATCGATCATCCAGTACGCCAGACCTTCTTCATTTCCGGCGATGACCTGCGGCCGTTGCGACCGGAACGCCGGATCGAAATACTTGTCGCTGAAAGTAATCTCATTTTCTTCGACGTGACCGTCCGCATCAATGACACGCATGACTAGTTCCCTCAGGCTACAGAATGCGTCCTAATAAATAACGTTGGTTGGCTCTTAGTTCCAGCCGTAAAAACGTTTGGCGTTTTGCCCCAAGATCTGCGCTTTCGCTTCATCCGGAATATCTTTTCGCGCGCGAATGGTGGAAACCACGTGCGGGAACATGCCATCCCAGTGGGGATAATCAGAGGCGAATAAAATTTTGTCCGCACCGATGCGTTCGATGACGTAAGGAACGGTTTCTTCCTCCGGTTCGAGCGCGAAAAATAGATTGCCGGATTTGACATATTCGCTGGGTTTTTTCTTGCAAAGTGGCGCTTCGACTTTGCCGCGTTTTTCCCATTCTTCGTCCATGCGCTCCATCCAATAAGGTACCCACCCGACACCACACTCGAGGAATGCGATCCTGAGCTTCGGAAAACGTTCAGGCACACCTCCATAGATCAGGCCTGCGAACTGAATGAACGTTTCCACCGGGCGGCCGATAGTATGCATGTAAATGAAGCTGTCGAAGCGATTGTCGCCTGCCGGACCTTCGCGCCGGTTATGAACACAGAGTGGAACATTGAGACGTTGCAATTCCTCGTACAACGGCGAGAAATTTTGCGCACCCAAATGCTCTTTCATACCCTGTGTGGCAACGGCGATGGCGACGAGGCCGAGCTTGCTGACAGCCCGATTGGCTTCTTCGGCGGCCGCTTTTGGGTCTTGCAGCGAGACCAGCGCAATGCCGCGTAACCGCGGACTTTGTTTGCAGACCTCGGCAATAAAGTCGTTGTACGCACGCGCGTAAGCCACCGCGTAGTCGCGCTCGATCAAGCTGTTGACGGAAAAACTGCTGGTGGGAAACAATACGGAAACATCGAT
>DATBEY010000181.1:0-12414 GCA_036558765.1 Binatia bacterium
TGGGCGGCGACATAACGGTTGTAGGCGCGAAACAGCGCCGTTTCAAACTCCGGATCGCCCGTCATGTGTGCGTAAAGCGTGCTCGGAAAAAGCATTTGCGCATCGAACCCCATCCGGTCCATATCGCGGAGACGCGCCGCCGGGTCATTCAATGTCATGCTGCCGATGGAGCAGTGTTCGCGCTCAGTGTTGGCACCAAATTCCGCCAGCACGTTGCGCGGTGTGTTCGCCTGTTGAGCCCCGGGACCCAGGGCGTGGGGCTCGAGAGAGCCCTCGATCAGCCAACCGGCATTGAAGTTTCCCAGACCCGCCTCGTCGTGGATTGTGACCGGGCGAGGCCGGCGTGCGCGATAACGATCCGGTAGCTCTTGCCACATGCGGGGATTAATTGATCCGTGCGCGTCGGCATCGAAAACCCGGAACCCTTGGAGCATTCCTCTGTTCCTTTCTGCTTGGCTTCAGCGCAATTTTTTGCGCGCCTCAGCCAGAAAGCCGCTCTCTTCGAGACTGCGCATCGGCATTGGATTGAGTACCTGACCCAGATCGACTTGCGCCACCTTGGGATTGATCCTGGCGGTAATCTTCTGCACGAGCTTCCACGCGTTGGGATCCGGCATCATGTCGAGGGTCGCCATGATCGTGAGAACTTTGTACGAGGCTTCAGCGTCTTGCGGCTTCGGAAAACGAAACGCTTTACGCAGGATTTCGACAATATCCGCCTTGGCGCTCGGATCATGGATGAGTACGACCGCATCGGCGAGGCCCTTGAGCAGGCGCGAGACTTGATCAGGCGAGCTGGAGGAGGATTCCTGGAGATAGCACAGCGTCGTGCCCTGATAGGGAAAACTCAGCTTGCCGATGTCGGCGAGCACGTTCGCACCCGCTCGCTTGGCGGCTTCAGCGTAGCTGTACGGGATCACGGTAGCATCGACGCCGCCCGCGCCCAGCGCTTGCGTTACCGTGGCGGTATCGCCGAGAATGCGCATTTTAAGATCGTATTTCTCTGGATCGATGCCGAGCTGATCCAAAGCGATCATCGTTTGTAGCCAAAACCCGCCGCCGATGCTCTGTACGCCAAAGGTCTTACCGCGAAGATCCTCGACGGTGCGGATTTCTTTACGGGCCACTAGCTCACGGGGAATTTTTTGCACGGGTGAAGCGACGCATTGTATTTTCATGCCGCCCACCGCCGCGCTAAGCGCATTGCCAGGCGAACCGTAGTTGTACTGAACCTGGCCCGTGGAAAGTGTCGCCATGCTGAGCGCGCCGGTGCGCATTTGCACGAGACTCACATCGAGTCCGTATCTTTTGAATGTCCCCTTTTCGATGCCCACCCACATCGGTCCCACGGTTTCGTTTTGACCCGCATAGGCGACGAGAATGGGCGGCGAACTCTGCGCGAAAATGCGCGCAGAGAAAATCATGGAGCAGAGCAGCAGCGCAAATAGCCAAGGCAAATGCATTTTGCGCTTCGGGGTCGTGTTCTCGGTTGCGCAAGTCTCGGAAACTATCGAGCTATTTTCCATTTGCGATTTACGATCGGAGACAACCTGAGCGGCACTAAATCTGATAAAAGCGGCGCGCGTTGTCGCCCAGGATCGCGGTTTTGTGTGCGGGCTTGAGATCGCTGCGTTCGAGAATCTCGTTGATTTCCTCCATGCAGTTCCCGAGGGAAATCTCGTGCGGAAAGTCGGACGCGAACATGAAGGGCTCGGGACCGACCCGCTCGATCGCATAAGCCAGCGCCTTTTCATTGCCCTCGCAGCCGACGAAAATTTGCCCGCTGGTGAAATACTCTTCAGGTTTGTGTTTAAGCCGAAGTCCGCCGTATTCCATTTCTCGTTGCAGACGATCGATCACAATCGGGATCCAAGCCGTGCCGCCTTCGAGAAAACCGATGCGCAGCTTGGGAAATTGGTCGAGCATGCCTTCGACGATCATGCCCGTTGCCGCGATCGCCAGCGGGAACGGCATGCCGAGGGCGCGGGTCGCGGGAAACACGCCGAATGAGTTAAACCCCAAATCGCCATAGCAGCCGCCGTGGACGGCGAGCGCGCAGTCGAGCTTTTCCGCTTCCTCGTAGATCGGCCAGTATTCTTTGGCGCCGAGGTGAAAGCGCAGACCATTGGAGGGAAGCATGGCGCCGAGCATGCCCAATTCTTGCACCGATCTGCGCAATTCCGCCACTGCGCTCGGCACATCCTGCATCGGGATCAACGCGACGCCTTTGAGCTTGGGACTGAACCTTAGATATTTTTCACAAAGCCAATCATTATAGCCGCGCGCATATGCGACCGCCCATTGGGCAAAAGAGATCTGACCGTAAGCGAGTCCTTCGGTGGGATATAGCACGCTGTACTCGAGGCCGGTTTGACCGAGAAATTGCAGCCATTTTTCCGGTCCAATCGAGGGGTCAAAAGTTCCCGGTGTGCGCGGTTGCAGTCGAGGAGTATGGAAACGATCCAGGCTCGGCACCATTCGGCGCGGATTGATCTCGCCTTCGATGCCGTTTACTTTCCCGATCCGTTCGGCGATCTCATCGACTTTCTCCATCACGTGCCCGTCGCTATCTACGTAACCCGTCGCCATAACACACCTCGCATCCAGAGAGCGGCATTCTTTACTGGGGCATTTCCGCAAGCAAGCGGCCGTAGCCTGGAATCTTATGATGCAGGCCGAGGCGCAACTGCGTCTCCCATGCGCGCGCCGGGCCGGCGTGGACAACGGTCAGCCCGGTTTCCTTCTCTAAGCGATCGATGATCGCGACGGTCTTCCAGGCCGAGCCGAGCATATAAATACCGTCAGCGTTTTTGTGCTTGGCGGAGATGCGCTTCATAAATTCCAAAATTTCTTCGGGCGGTACGCTTGGCACGGCGGCGAAGGGCGCATCGATTCCTTCCATGGCCAAAACTTCGAATCCGGCATCGGTGAAATAGCGCGCGAAAACGTTGTTCATCTTTTCCGGAAAATAACTGGCGCCGACAAATTTTTTGATGCCAAGCGTGCGCAGTGCATGGACGTGATTCTGGCCCGAGGTGAACATCTGCACGCGGTATTTTTTCTCCCAGTTACTGATCAGCTCCTGTTCTTTTTGATAGCCCAGTAGCATAAAGGGCGGCGCGCCGCTGGGGCGGACGAGATCGGCGCCCATTTTGGCGAACTCCGCGGCTTTGCTTTCATAACCGGGCATGGAAGTGCTGAACTCCTCCTCGGTCCCGCGAGTGAAGTTCATCGTCGAATACAAAAATTTGATCTTGGCTGGAATCAGCGTATCGAGATCGAGCTCCTGTCCGGCTTCCGGCCGGTTGGTCGGCCGTACCGTGCCAACGAGGAATTCCTTCTCTGTTTCGGCCATAATCCTGCCTCCTTCACGAAGTGATCGGATCTAATCACTTGTGGCGAGCAAGCGTCAAGCGCCGGCGGCAGTAATAGTTCCATCTCGAGAAACTCTTGCTGATGAACGTGTTAAAACCGGGGAACCGGCTGGAAACAGCGGGTTTTTTTAAATCCTTGATTTCGTGCAGGATGACAACCCTGTCTCTGATTTCTCAGGAGCCAAGAATCTCGCTTCCACAGATTAGGTCTGCTGGCGCAAAATGCGTCAACGGCGATCGGTTCGAATGCTGGACAATCGGATGGCAGATAACTATTATCCGGGCCTCCAAGCCGCGCGTTTCCATGAACCAAAAAATCACCCGCATCGGTTTTATCGGTCTCGGCCGCATGGGCAAACCCATGGCCATCAATTTGCTCAAAAGCGGCTATGATGTCGCTGCTTATGACGTCCGACACGAGCCGGTTCGAGAGTTGGCCAAACTCGGGGCCCGAGTCGCTCAATCGCCGAAGGACCTGGCGAGAAGCTCAGAGTTAATTGCACTCGCGGTGGTCGATGACGCACAGGTAATCGAGGTGCTGCTCGGCGCTGACGGTGTAATTGAGGGAGTCGGGCCGGAAGCCATTATCGCGCTGCACAGTACGGTGCTGCCGGAAACGGTTCAAATGCTCGCCACGAAATTCGCAGCTAAACAAGCGCATGTTCTCGACGCGCCGATCAGCGGCGGCGAGGCCGGCGCGCGCGCCCGGTCGCTGTGCTGTATGGTCGGTGGGAAAGTTCAACTGCTTGAGCGCTGTCGTGACGTCTTTGCAGCTTCGGCTGCGGAGATTTTTTGCATGGGCGAACTAGGCAGCGGCGCTGCGACGAAGCTGATTGTGCAGGTCGTCACCTGCATCAACATGCTGGCGGCACACGAAGCCGAGATCCTTGCGGAACAATGCGGTTTGGACTTTACCGCGGTACAAAAAGTATTGCAGGCCAGCTCGGCAAAGAGCTTCGTCGCCGAGAACTGGCTGGATCGCTTCAAAGTCGCTCAAGATCCCATAGAGGTTCGCCGGCGCCGGACGGAGGTTTTTCAGAAAAGCCTCCGCCCCGCGCTGGCTCTGGCCAAAGACCTCGGTCTGTCGCTGCCCGGTGCGAGGTTGACGGAAAGATTACTGCCGCGGATTATGGGCATCGAAGAAAACTGATCTGACTCTGGTTTTCACAAGGAAGAATCCATTTCATGCCGGTATTCGTAAGACTCTCGTTGACGCTTTTGCCGCTGTTCATTTTCGCAAGTTTCAAAAACTCTGGCGCCGAGACGATTAAAATCGCTATTCCGAGCACCACACAGGCGGTGCTGCCGTTCACGATCGCGCGTGACAAGGGCTATTATCGAGCCGAGGGATTGGATGTCGAGCTGATTCTGATGAGTGCGCCAACCGCGAGTCGCGCATTATTGAGCGATGACGTAGCGGTAGCGACAGTCGGCGGCGCTGGCTTGCCGCCGGTTTTACGCGGCTCGCCGTTCAAGTTTTTATTTACTACCTATAACCGGGCGATGTTCTGGCTATTCAGCAAGCCCGAGATCCGCGATATACGGGGATTAAAAGGCAAGCGGATCGGCGTCTCGGGCATCGGCAGCGGTCCGGACTCTTTGCTGCGCGAAATCTTGCGACAAAATGGACTTGATGCCAATCGAGACGTTACAGTTCTCAGCCTGGGCGTGATGCCGACCATTTTCGCCGGATTGCAAGCGGAAACCGTCGATGCGGCGATGCTTTCACCCCCGGTTACTTTCAAAGCCGAGGAAGCCGGCTTTCGCGAGCTTGTTTCTTTTCCGAAGCAGGATCTCGTCGAGTTGCAAGGCAGCGTGCTCGTCAGGGACGCTTCGCTGCAATCGAATCGGATGCAAATGGAACGATTCCTGCGCGGCACCTACAAGGGGTTTCTCCACGTCAAAGAAGATCGAGCGGCGACGATTCCTTTCCTTGCGCGCTACTTGCAACTGAACGAGCGGCTCGCGGCGAATGCCTACGATCAAGTTGTCAGGCCTGCGATGACTTTGGATGGCACTTTAAGCCCGGAAATGCAGGCCAAAGCGGTGCAACATGTTCTGAAGCGGCTCGATCTCAGGGAAGCTCCGCCGCTGGCGAAGATTTTTGATTTTTCGCTTACCCGGAAAATCATGGGTGAATTGAAGGGCTGGCGCTCGGCGCCATAGCGGTAATTCCGGAGACACACGCCGGAGCACAATGACCTTGAAGTTGAGCATGACCTGCGCGTTGTACGATCGTACTCAGCCGCTGATCGATGGCCGGATCAAGGCGCGGGACCTCGAGCTGGATATTCACGTCAACTCGGACGATCGCAGCCGACAGCGCGATGCGCGAGCGGGAAAATTCGACATCGCAGAATTTTTTACCGGCATCTATATCGCCGATCTGGAGCAGCAGACCCTCGGACTTACTGCAATCCCGATCTTTGTTAAACGGATGTTTCGGCATTCCTATATTTACATCAACAAACGGTCGGCAATTCAGACGCCGACGGATCTCAACGGCAAACGAGTCGGCCTGCAGACCTGGTTTACGACGACAGCGCTCTGGGCACGCGGAATCTTGGAAGAGGAATACGGCGTCGATCTGCGCTCGATAACGTGGGTGGCGAACTGGGCAGAAAAAATCGGCAGCTGGGAAGCGCCATCTTGGCTCAAGCTCGAGATTGCACCGGAAGGTGCGCGGCTTCGTGATCTGCTGATCTCCCGGACGATCGATGCCGCCATTACTACGGAAACCTGGGCGCCCTTCGAGTATCCCGATATCGAGTTCTTGGTGCCGAACTACGCCGAAGAGGAAAGGAGCTATTTCAAGAAAACCGGCTTCTTTCCGATCCAGCACATATTGGTGGTCAAAACCGACGTGCTAGAAAAGCATCCGTGGGTAGCGATGAGCCTTTTTGATGCCTGGCAGGCAGCGAAGCAGGAGTGCTATCGCTGGCTCGATCGGCAGCGCGTGCACATGACTGGGTTATGGTATCGCGCGCTTTGGGAAGAAGAGCGCGCCCTTGCCGGCGCCGATCCCTACGTTTGGGGGTTTAAAAAGGGCCGGCCGGAAATCGATAAAATGCTCGATTATGCGCTAAGGCAGGGACTGGTCACGCGGAAATTTAAGCCCGAGGATATGTTTCATCCAGATACGCTGGAGACTTAGGAGAGGAATGTTCGAGCCGTTCAAATCGTTCGAGACGTTTGACTGCACGTCAAGGCGAGGCAGAGATGGATTTTGAGGAATTCGTTCATACTGGGCCGGGAACTTTGGCGGGACGCTATCTACGGTGTTTTTGGCAGCCGATCTGTTGCGGTTATGAGCTGAGAACCAGGCAAGCGTTACCGGTGAAAATCCTAGGCGAACAATTCACGGTTTATCGCGGCGCCAGCGGAACGGCGTATCTGGTTGGATCACGCTGCGCTCATCGCGGCACCCAGCTTTCCGTTGGTTCGGTCGAAGGCGAATGTATTCGCTGCTTTTATCACGGTTGGAAATATGACGGCGAAGGACAATGTGTGGAACAGCCGGCGGAAGGACAATCTTTTGCGGATCGAGTGCGGATTCCGAGCTATCCAGTCCAAGAATATATCGGATTAGTCTTTGCTTATCTGGGTGAAGGCGCGCCCCCACCTATGCCGCGTTATCCGCGCTTTGAAAGTGCCGATATTTCCCTCGACGTCGCGGCATTGAAGCGAATCTGCAACTACTTTAACAACATTGATAACTCCCTGGACAATGCCCATGTGCGGTTCGTGCATCAACGGCATCGTGATTCGGTGGATGATCACGTTGTACTGGGCGATCCGATTATTTCTGTCGAAGAGTCGGAATGGGGCATCAAACGTTACGTAAAGTACCCGGATGGGAAGGATCTGACTTTCTTTTTCGGCATGCCCAACATCAATTTCATCAACGGCCAGGTGGTCGATCCCGTGATCAAGCGCGCCGACGTAATGGTTTTTAAAGTTCCGGTGGACGACGAAAACCATATTCATTTCGAAGTCCGGGCAATTCCACTTGTTGGCGAGGCCGGGCGGGTATGGATCGAGGAGCGGCGCAGGCTGCGCAGTGAGGCCGAACGGGACCGGCCGGAATTGGTTCGAGCGGTATTATCGGGAAAGCTTCGCCTCGACGATATCGATCCCAGTCGAGTCGACTTCGTGATGCTGGAAGACGAAATCGCCCAGGCTGGGCAAGGCGCGATTGCAGTGCGCGAGAACGAGCACCTGGGCCGAAGCGACCGGGGTGTTTTTCTTTTACGGAAAATTTGGCAGCGCGAGATCAAAAACTTGGCTGAAGGCCGGCCGCTAAAGGAATGGACGTATCGGCCGGATATGGTGCCCACCTACCCGAAGTAGTTTTCGAGTTTGTAGTTTTGGTCCACGGGCGGGTAGGTAATCGTTATGCCACAGTTTATCCGGCTACTCTTCCGGCGCTCCGCCTGACTTCGCGAGATCTTCCAGCTTGATTTTTTCGACGTTCATTTTTTCAGCGGCTTTGGTCATTCTCTCCATGACTTCGTCGAAGCCGAGGGGTGCGGCGTCCTTTGGACGGAAACGGACCGGATTGATGCGCGCGACCACAAAGCTTTTCAAGTAAGGGCTGGTGAGTCCCCTAGACTTTAATGCTTCGACTTTGCTCACGACAGTCTTGTCGAGATCCATCAATGCTTTTGCGCGATGACGACGAATTTCCAGCGCGGCAGCGAGAGGTTTTTTGATGAACTGGTCAGAGCGCCTGAGGATCGGGTGATAAGCCCCGCCGCTGAACCGGCCATTTTCAAGATAACAGAGACCCAGTGTGATGAGCGCGGCCTCCTCGAATTCCAATCCGTAGGTTTCTTCCGTGGCGCCATCCGTGGCTGCGAGCTCTTCATACATTTTGATCACTTCCAGCGCGCGTTCTCGCAGGTTATGCGCCTTCTCGGTGTTGAGGGCGAGAATCTTATAAGCGGCGCTCGTCTCCGGTACAATCAGGCCGATGATGCACTTGGCCCCGAGAGTCTTCATCGCAGAGAGGCGATGATTGCCGTTCGGCGTCCAGTAGCGGATTTCACTTTTCTCTCCTGGTTTCCGCACCACGATGATCGGATCGAGAAATCGGCCAAGCTTGGCGATTACGCCTTCGAGCTTTCGTGCGTGCATATCGGACAAATTGCGCTGATAGGGAGTTGGCTCGACCTGCTCGATAGGCAAGGCCGCGAGTAATAACCACTGACCGCCGAACGGCTCGCGATAAGTCGCGAGGACGTTGCCGCCATCGTCAGCGACGGCTCGTTGAAGCTCCTCCACATCCCGAGGGGCACTTGTGGAGACCAAATCCGTTGCAGCAAGGCCAATGGACTTACCTGCCAGCTTTCTGCGCTTGCGCGTCGCGGCGCCTTTTTTCTTAGTGCTTTTCTCCGCCATAAGCGTGCTCGTCGTTCCTGACTACCATGGGATTCGGGTTGTTCCAAGCGCAATTGGCGCTTTCAACTCCTGTCGGTATGAACCAGCAAGACTTTCATGCCCATGGATGCTAATTTTAATGTCCGTCTAACATCGACGAGAGGGCGTTATGGCTGGATACGATTATGATCTATTTACTATCGGTGCAGGCTCGGGTGGCGTGCGCGCGAGCCGCATGTCCGCGGCGTTCGGCGCCAGAGTTGCCGTGGCAGAGGAACGCTATCTAGGGGGCACCTGCGTCAATGTCGGCTGCATTCCAAAAAAGCTTTTGGTTTATGCCTCGCACTATGGCGAGGACCTGCAAGATGCCGCCGCCTACGGCTGGAGCGCTGCAGGCCAATTCAACTGGTCCACGTTGATCGCGAACAAGAACAAGGAAATTCACCGCCTGAACGGGGTCTATCGAAAGCTTCTCAATGATTCCGGGGTAACGATTATTGAAGCTCATGCCGAAATTATCGATCCGCACACGGTTTCGGTCGATGGCAGGAAGATTACCGCGCAATACATTCTTGTCGCAGTGGGTAGTTGGCCGGTGGTGCCAAAGTTTCCCGGCTCGGAATACGCGATCACCTCCAATGAGGCGTTTTATTTGCCGGCGCTACCGAAGCGCGTGCTCGTCGTTGGCGGGGGTTATATCGGTGTCGAATTCGCCGGCATCTTTCACGGTTTGGGCGCGCAGACGACGCAGCTTTACTGGGACGAGCTTTTCCTGCGTGGCTTCGATATCGATATCCGCACCAGTCTTGCCGAAGAAATGCGCAAGCGCGGAATCGATCTGCGCTTCAAAGCGGATATCGTAAGAATCGACAAAGATGACAGGACACTAAAGGCGGTTTTGACCGATGGTACTGTCGTTGAGGCTGATCAGATCCTTTACGCCACCGGCAGAACGTCGAAGACCCCGAACCTCGGATTGGAAAATGCCGGAGTCGCCACCCAAAGAAATGGCGCCGTCATTGTCAATGAATATTCGCAATCGACGGTGGAAAATATTTACGCCATCGGCGACTGCACAGATCGGATGATGTTGACCCCCGTGGCGATTGCCGAAGGCATGGCGGTGGCCCAGACGCTCTTCAACAACAACCCAACCAAACCCAACTACTTAAACGTCCCCACGGCCGTTTTCAGCACCCCCAATTGCGGGACCGTCGGCCTTACCGAGGACCAGGCACGGGCCAGCAACCTCGAGATCGATATTTACCGGAGCCGCTTTAAGCCTCTCAAGCACACCCTCACCGGCCGTGATGAACGGACCATGATGAAACTCGTTGTCGACCGGACTACAGATCAAGTGCTTGGCTGCCACATGGTCGGTAACGATGCCGGGGAAATTATTCAAGGCTTGGCGATCGCGCTCAACTGCGGCGCGACCAAGGCTCAATTCGATGCCACGATTGGAATTCATCCTACCGCCGCCGAAGAGTTCGTGACCATGCGAACTAAAGTCGTAGACTAAAACCCAGTCTAATTTTCCGGGATCGTAACGGTCCGAGTTGACACTCCTTCGCCAGCGGCGTGGTCGGATATGTCGATTTTCCGTTATCAAGAGAGCTGGACCGGAAGCCCCTCTGGCCGGGATTAGATCGGCAGGATAGCCCGATATTTCCCTACAACATGGAGTCGTAACCATTCTGCCAGTGTTCGATTGGCGGTTCACTGTAAGCAACATCAAGCGTTTAGGCTCTGGCATTTTCGTTGCAGCAGCGAGGACCGAAATCCAGCTTGCGAGGCAACAATGGATCGAGAAACTTTCCGCGAACAGCTACTTGCCGTAATGGAAAAGAAGGTCCATTGGGCCTGGCCAATGTTTACCTCGGGTCTGGTAAGAAAAGATCGACTGCATTTGCATTTCGAGCAAGAGTACGAAACCTACGTGCGCGATTTTCCAATCCTGGTCGGCCGAGCTTATGTTCGTTGCCCGATTCCGGAGATTCGTAGAAGTCTGGCCGAAAACTTGTACGAAGAGGAAACTGGAGGCCTGGTCGCCGGCAGCCCACATCCTTTGCTGTTTCTCGAATATCCTCGCGGTCTCGGGATGGACCTAAAGCGGTTTGAACAGGTCGAGCTTTTACCTGCCGCCAAACAGTACCGGACCTTTCTCGACGATGCTACTCAGCACTATGGATGGGACATTGCCGCTGCGGTTGTGACGATTTTCGTTGAAGGATCGTCTGATGAACGCTCAGCTTTGGAGCTCAAGGAGCAAAAGCCGCCGACAGCATTGGAGGAGCACCCTCTGGTGAAGTATTACGGCCTGCCTGTCGCTCGACTGGCGCTGACGAAGGCACACCGCCAGGTGGAGGGATTGCACCGTGCCGCGGCATGGGATGCGATTCTCAACCATGTCCTTCCGATGCGCCGCGGAGCCGTGGTTCGGACCATGAACGAAGCCCTCGATCTCTGGAGCGCCTATCGTGACGCAGTTGCGGAGACCTGCGGGTTGACGCGCTCGAGCGCCGCATTGGAACCCGCTGTTGATTCGCTAGCCGAAGTAGCTTGAATACGATCAAACGATCGGCTCGCCGCGGTAGCTCCTCGCAAGGATCTGCATCGGATTGAGCGGTCGACGGCCGTTGCCCTGTTCGATTTGGATAGCGGCTAACGGGCAATCGGAACAAGTCACGGCGGGGTTCCCTGCCGCCATAGCATTGAAAGCTCGATTGCCCCACTTGAGCGACTGCTGAAAGTTTTCTCTTTTCATGGCCCAAGTGCCGTCGTGACCCGAGCACTCCTCGACAACCCGCACCTTGGTTTCCGGCAACATTTCTAGAACGTCACGGGTTTTATAACCGATATTTTGCGCGCGCAAATGACATGGAATGTGGTAGCTAATTTCACCGGCGCCAGTCTTAAAGTCTTCCTTTAACTTTCCTTGTGCCGCCAAGCGGGCGAGGAACTCCATTGGGTCCATCGTTTGGGTCGCGACCGTTTTGGCTTCATCGCTGCCGAGCATGCGCGGGTATTCAACGCGGATCATCTGCGAGCAGGTCGGATTGGTGGCGACCACAGTGCGGCCTTGAGCGACGTGACCTATCAAGCGTGAAACGTTTTCCTTGGCGGCCTTGATAGCCCCCTCCATATCGCCATTATGCCAAAGCGGCATACCGCAGCATTGCTCGTATGCGAACGCTACCTCGACGTTGTTGTGCGCCATGACGGTAAGCGTGTCGAGACCAATTTCCGGCTGGTTGTAATTTACGTAACACGTCGAGAAGAAGGCGATTTTGGCGACCGGTTCGCCACGAATATTTTGCCGGTAAGAGCGGAAATGAGCGGCGAATGACTTGGACGCGAACGGCGGCAGTTTCTTATCTTTGTGAATTCCCAGAGTGCGATGCAGCATCTGGCGATTAATTAAATTCTCGTTGGCCCAATTGGCCAACCCGGCAGTGGCGGTACCGAGTTTGCCGACGAGATCAGGTTTCCCGAGCAGCCGATCGACCACCGGCACCCCGCGTTTCTTCACCTGTTGGGCTTTGGCTCTGGCAATCAACCGGGGAAAATCGATGGCCCACTCGTGATCACCCGGCGTATAGGGGCATTTGATGTAGCAAAGCTTACACTGAAAACAGAGATCGACAACCGTATCGACGTC
>DATBEY010000182.1:0-13085 GCA_036558765.1 Binatia bacterium
ACAAGCCGGTCACGATTGACCAAGCGCTGCGCGAGTGCGATCTGGTGCTCGAGTTCGTCGACCAGAATCCTTCATTGCAAGGGGGTTGGGACCGCAGACAGGTTAAAATTTTGTCCAATGCGCTTATGACGGGTAATGCGAGCCTACGATGTGTCCGAAAAAATCTGCGGGCAATGGGCAAACGGATGTTCGGTGATTCCTTCGAGCACAGATGCGTGCGTGTCTACGATCATCTCTACTATCGAATTCTGCGTTCTCAGCAGGCCCTTGCCGTTCGAAACAAAATTAGATTAAAGCTCGGAACGCGCACCGAAGAGACGATTTCTCGTCTCTTCTACCGCGCCCTTTTGACCGAACCGCCCCACGAACAGGATCAAAACGGCAGCGCTGCACACGTGCTGACAGACAAATTATCGCCCCTCTTTCTGAAGCAACAGAACGAGCGGATTCATGTGCTGATAGCAACCAACTGGTTGATCGAGGGTGGAGTCGAGCAGATCATTTTTGAGATCTGCAGACTGCTAGATCCGGCACGGTTTCGTCTAACAATCGTTACGACTTTACCTTCTCACCATTCGTGGGACGGACTAGCGCGAAAAGCTGGTGCTTCGGTGTACCATTTGGCCGATTTCCTAAAACCTGCGGACCTGGGGAAGGGATTCCTTCATTTTGTTTTCAATCACCATATAGACTGCATGTTCATCATGAATTCCGAAGCGGCTTACCGCAATGCCGAAATCGTCAAGCGGCGCGCCCCATGGTTGCCTATCATTGATCGGATCGAAGCTTCTGATCCGGGAGGAGGCTTTCCCATGATCAGCGCCAAAGTAGGTCGCGATTTCATTGATCTCCGGACGGTCAGCCACGAAAAACTCGCCTATAATATGGCTAAGCAATACTGCCTGCAAAAAAGTCTTCCGCGGGTCATCTATATCGGAACAAATATGGATCGGATCGCAAGATCTCGCATTAACGAGGCCTCTTTGCACACAGCGTGTAACGTGCATGGTGAGACGCCAATCGTATTGTTTCTGGGAAGACTCGCGCGTCAAAAACGCCCGGATGTGTTCGTTCGATCGGTGGCAAAGATCTTCGAACTTGATTCGTCATGCAACGCCCAATTCGCGATGGTCGGCGACGGCGAACTCAGGGAATCGGTCAAAACCCTCATCTCGCAATACGGCTTGCATGATCGACTGCATCTTCTCGGTGCCATCCCAAACGGGGCAGCGCTTTTAGCGCAGGCAACGCTTCTCATGATGCCGTCTGCGTACGAGGGCATCGCGCTAGTCTCCTACGAAGCGATGGCGCTTGGAGTGCCGCAAATTTTCGCCAAAGTTGGCGGCCAGGATGAGTTAATAACTCCCGAAACGGGGATCTTGGTTGAAAACGGCCCTGGCGAAGAAACTCGCTATGCTGAGGCTTGTTTGGCACTCTTGGCCGATACAGGGCGTCGAGCCCGCATGGCCGCGGCTGGGAAAGAAAGAATCCGCTCTCAGTTCACAGCGGAGAAGGCCGTTAAACAATATGCGGAGATTTTTGAACATTACGCCGCCGTCAGCCGACGACGGGCAGCCGAGATCCCGCATCTGACACCGCCCCACATCAATCCCTTGGATGACAGCTGATCTCACGATGGATGCCGATACTGACCGGATCGATGTAGTTATTCCCGTTCGAGGAAATCCAGCATGGCTGCGCTTGAGCTTGGAAAGCATCGCGTCACAATCCGTGCTGCCCAACGCTGTTTGGGTCGTTGATGATGGTCTCGAGCTAAAAGCCGATGCCGTCGATCTCGGCAAACGATGCCTCGGGCAACGGTTCCGACTTCTAAAAAGCGCAGCCCAAGGAATTTCCGCCGCCCTAAACACCGCGATCCGGCAAAGTTCCGCTGAGTGGATCGCGAGGATGGATTCTGATGATGTTGCTCATCCGCAAAGACTTCAAAGGCAGCTCGAATTTCTGAAGGCAGAAGCCCATGGCACCATCGGCTGCGGTACGCAAGTACGATTCATCAACGGGGACGGCGACGTGCTCGATCGCTCGAGGCTGCCCACCACTTGGCAGGATATCGTCAAGCAGATTCATTGCACCACATCTTTTATCCATCCTACTCTGCTAATTCGACGAGATGCGCTTCTTGCAACTCCCTACCGATCGCAGATGGATGGCGCTGAAGACGTCGATCTTATCTTACGGCTAGCGGAAAAATACAAAATTTTAAATCTCGACGAAGCGCTGCTTGACTATCGCCTTGACCCGACCCAGGAGAGCTTTCGCGCCCGGCCTAGACAAACCGCTCTTCAAGAGCTGGCGTTTCGTCTCGCACGGACCAGGCGGAAAACCGAGATGGATCCGCTCGCGGTCAAGCCTGAGCTTGCCGAAACCTTTGTGCAGTGGCGTTTATCGGATCCCGCCTATGTTAATACTCGCTATTTGCTTACGGCGTTGCGGTATATAAAGACGTACCTGCGAGGAAAGGACTTAAAAAATTTTACGCAGCTCGCCGCAATGAGTCTGAAATGGTTGCCGACGCGCTCCTCATCGATACGTCTTGCATGGAGGGTGGCGCGGCATGCCGGCGCAGCGCTGTTGAATCAAGCCACTCCGTTCAACGAGCTTAATTGACGATCACTGAGGTCTTTCCCCTTGCGTATTCTCGTTCTCACTAAACGGCAATATATGGCGAAGGATCTGATCGACGATCACTTCGGCCGGTTTTGGGAGCTGCCGTTCGAACTGGCCCGGCTCGGTCATGACATCAAGGGGCTCACGTTAAGCTATCGCAGCCGGGCTGAAGGAGACTTCATCGAACGCGACGGAAAGGATAAAGCTGCCATCGCCTGGAGCTCCATCAATTTGATGCACGGTTATTTTCCACAGATGGAGCGCTACGCGCGCCGCGCGCTAGAAATCGCGCAACAATTTCGTCCCGACATCATTTGGGCCTGCTCGGATGCTTACCACGCTATCTTCGGGAAGTGGCTCGCCAAAAAAGCAGATGCGCGATATGTGATCGATTTGTACGATAACTTCGAAGCGTTCAGCGCGAGTAAAATTCCCGGGGTGTTGCCGGCTTTCCGGCAAGCCGTAAAAGCGGCCGACGGCGTCACCGCGTTCAGCACTCGATTAGCAGCACACGTCGAGCGATTGTGCCTTCGGACAAAACCGACCGCTGTTATCGAGAATGGGATTCGCCAAGACTTATTCGGCCCGCGCGATAAGAACGCGTGCCGGGAGCGGCTCGGTTTGCCGATGGATAGCATCATCATCGGAACAGCCGGAGCATTGGATAAAAGCCGCGGGATCGAAACACTCTTTCAGGCGTATCAAGCGCTCACGCATGAAATCGACGACCTTCATCTCGCCCTCGCCGGCCCGCGCCGGTCTCGACTAGCGATCCCCGTCGGAGCGCGGGTGCACGATCTCGCTAATTTACCGCATCAAAATGTGGCGGAATTCCTGAACGCGCTGGATTTGGCTGTGATCTGTTACCGGAATTCGGCCCAAGGAGAAATGAGCTTCCCGCAAAAGGCCTATGAGATCGTTGCCTGCCGCACTCCTTTGGTCGCCGCCGGAGTGGGTTCGATGATTGAACTTCTAGAAGATTATCCCGAGTGTCTGTTCCAACCTGAGGACCCGGTCAGCCTTGTTCAGGCGATCCGGCGCCAGTTGAAGCACAAAACCGCAGTCGACGTTGCCGTTCCGTCCTGGACCGATTCTGCGCGGCGGCTAAGCGCGTTCTTTCAACAATTTTTGACCGACGATCCGATTTGCGACATGAGCTTTTCGTAGCAGTGGCCAATCCCCGGCCAGGAAAATTTTTCACGCACACGACAACGTCCGAATTCTCCCAATGCCGCGCTGAACGGGCCATCCCTCAAAAGTATCGTGACAGCTCGACTCAATCCTCTGTAATCGCCAGCCGCCACCAGGATACCGCTCTTATCGTCTTCCACGGCGTCCGCAATGCCGCCGACGCGCGTCGCCACCACAGGTTTGCCCGAGGCCGCGGCTTCCAACGCAACGATGCCAAATCCCTCCACGTCGTCTTCGACATCCAACACGGGCAACACAACGACGTCGGAGATCTGATACAGCTTAGTCACGTCACCGTCAGCGAGCGAACCGAGTAAACGCACGTGCTCCGTGATTTTTAATTTAGTAATGGCCGCTTCAATTTCACTAACGATGTTTTCGGAATGCACCAACGACGCGGCCGGATGGTCGCCAACCACTAAAAAACAGACTTCGGGCATTTCTCGAGCGATTTGAACCAATGAATTTTCGATAAATTCCTTCACGCCTTTTCGTCTTGCCAAGCGGCCGACAAAAAGAATAATTCTTCGGCCTGCTACGCCAAAGCTCCGTTTGATCGCAGCGACATCCGCCGACGCGGTGAAATGATCCAGGTCCACCCCGGGTGGAATGATCGCGAGCCGCTCCTGCGGAATGCCTCTCGCTTGCGCCAATCCAGCGGTATAACGGCTGTTGGCGACGACGTAATCGCAATGTTGCAACCAGCGAACACAAATCTGATGATAAAAAAAACTTCCATAGATGACGTCCAACCCGTGTGCTTGCACGACGGCCCGCCTGCCGAACACACGAGCGAGAAGCAGCACCAGCGGCGTGGCCAAAACACTGCCGCCGAAGACGACAGTGATTCCGCTGTTGCGCGCTAACAGAACTGTTCCGCGCCAAAGCGCATATAGAGCAAAGCTCAACAAGCCGGGCAGCGGCGCGCGGAAAACATCGACTTCAGAAAACCTGCTTACTGGCGAGTATGCCGTAATGATTTTGACGGAATGCTTCTTTCTAAGCTCGCGACAAAGATTACCGATGAGGTTTTCGATGCCGCCGCGCCGCGGCGGATAATTCCAGGTGACGACCAGAATGTCCATCTGCCAAAAAACTAAGATTTGCGCTTACACAGATGATAAACCTGATATTGCCAGGCGAGCGGCCAACACGGCAGCGCCAGTGCTTGCGCCGCTCGCAGCGGCCAGTGATACCACGGCCCAAAAAAAATCCAGCGTGCCGAGACCACATGCAAGTCACGCCAGCGATAGATAATTCTAAGCCCGGCAGACTCAAAAAGTTGCTGCCACTCGCGCAGCGAGTGAACATCTTCCCGAACCCTTGCCTGATGGGTGCCGGAGTAAAGCCCCAACCGCCGGGGCAAAAAACCAGCATTGGGCACCAAAAGCAAAAACAGCGCGCTCGGCTTGGCGACGCGCGCCATTTCGAGGAGAGCGGCACTGGGATCTGGAAAATGTTCCAATGCGCCCAGGCAGGAAACAAAGTCAAACTGCTGATTGTCGAGCGGGAGCTGCTCGGCCGCGGCGCAAAAAAGCTCGGTCCTGGGCAAGTATTCTCTGCACACGTCCAGCGCTACTGCGGAAATATCGATGCCCGCGCTCACAGCGCCGAGCGCGCTTACGCAGCGCAACCACTCGCCTTGGCCGCAAGCGATGTCCAAAACCTTTTGCCCTTGCCACGGCGCCAAGCGGCGCGCCAAACGCCGGAGATGACCCGGCACGCGCGACAATTCACTCCCATGCCGATGGTACACCTCATCGTAAAAACGTCTTACGTCTTCGCGGGCTACGGTCATAAGAAAGGTGGGCGCTAACGATCGATTTCGGCGCGAAACTCGACGGGATGTCCTCGTCGCTCCATGCGCAGCAAGGCGATCTGCTCCGAGATCAAGCCGAGCATGAAAATAATCACCGAGGTGGTCAGCGCGAACACTGACATATTGGTGAAGCGATTCTGGGTAAAATAGGTATAGGCATAGTTGCCCAGACCCGCCACAAAGAAAAACACGCTCACCGGCAAGAACACGCGAAACGGCGAAAATAACGTCGCGATCTTGGTGATGATCAGCAAAAAACGGACGCCATCGGTGAGCAGGCTGATTTTGCTGGTGCCAGCACGGTACAGACTCTGAATCGGTACATATTTGACCGTAAATCCGGAGCGGAGAAACGCCAGGGTTAAAGTCGTCGGATATGAGAACGTATTGGGCAGAAGATCGAGGAAACTGAGCGCGTGGTGGCGCGACAAGACGCGAAACCCCGAGGTGAGATCCTGAACCTTAAATTTGGTCACGTAGGAGGCGAGCAAATTATAAAGCAGATTCGCCGCATAGCGGTGAAATCTCAGCTTAGAGCCTTTGCTGCGGGCGCCAACAATCATGTGATACTCGCGGGATTCTTTCAGCAGCTTGGGAATGTCTTCCGGTTTGTGCTGCCCGTCGCCATCCATCAGGACAAGTAATTGTCCGCGCGCTGCGCGGATGCCACTCTTCACGGCAGCACCGTTCCCGATATTATAAGGATGGCGCACAACACTCGCGCCGGCGTTGAGCGCCGTTTCGGCGCTACCGTCCGTGGAGCCATCATCGACAACAATCACTTCCGTCTGGCCGAGATTGAGCGCGTGCACTCTGTCGAGCAGTTCCGGCAAAACCTCAGCTTCGTTATATACCGGAATAATGATGGAGATGGCGCAACGGCTAGCCATGGAGTTGATAGACCGCATGGCCGCGGTCCCGAAACATTAACGTGAGCCGGTTCTGGACAAATTGGTTCCACATGGCCGCTTGGCTCGGGCTCAGGTTGTGGGCCAAAAAAGTGGCCAGCAGATCCTCACGCGCGATCAGGTGCGTAATGTTCTTTTCCCTCATCGCTCGAACGATCTGATCGGCATTTTGAGCTCGGGTTATGGCAGTGAGTAAATACCACGGCAAATCACCACCGTCATGAAAATAGTTCCGATCGCAATAATACGCCCTCCGGCCAACAAAGAGAAGATAAATTCGCGCACTCGGCGGCGTCGAGTGATTGATATATTGGAACGCACTGTATTCGGGCAGCATCCGATCAAGATAGGTATCCCGGGTTTCAGCGCCAGAGAGAAAACTAACCGGCGCCGCTTCTCGAAAATAGCGCCAAGCATATGTGCTATGCCAAACGCCCACCGCCAGAACAACCGTAAATAGGTAAATGGGGCGTTTGATATTCAGATAAATATTGAAAACACCGTAGACGGCCAAAATAACGAGAGGTGGAACGATCGACAGGATGTAACGTACGCGCATGTCGACAAGAAATAACGCGTAGAACAGAAAAATTGCGGCGAATGCAGCGAGGAGCTTTTTCTCCTCCAGCCACTTCCCCTTGAACGCCCATGGCAGGAATGCGATGAGAACCGGCGTCAGCACGCCGTCGAAGAACTGCGGATGATCGTCCTGGCCGGAAAAGAAAATTCTCAACGGTAAGGCGAGAATTTGCGCGAGGCTCTCGTCATAGAGCCAATGTCGTTTTTGCAGGATGCCGACCCCGCCGAAACTTGGCGTCGCGGTGGGCGCGCCCGTGTTCGACAAGAACCATGAGTTCAACAGAGGAAAAAACGGGTTGCCGGTCTGGACCCAGTTCTTGACGACCCAAGGCAGAAACGGCAACAGCATTAAGCCGATAAACAAACCGATTTCTCTGCTGGTTTCGGCGCAGCGCCGACGCGGCTGGCGCACGATGACGAGCAGAAAGAGCATGCCAATCACCGCTGCGGCGAGCAACCCATTGGGCTTGGTCGCAAGCGCAAAGCCCAGTGAAGCTCCGGCGCAACTGAGCCAGAATAACCGATCTCTTTGCTCGCGCCAGGCGAGCAAACACAGAAGCGACGCAGTCGTATAAAACGTAATTCCGAGGTCGATATAGCCCCAGTGACTCAGTCGCGCGACGACGGGCATCGATAAGTAAAGAAACAAGCCGAGGAGTCCGTACACGCTATTTAAGCGACGACCCAGGTATGCGAACAGCAACAGCCCCGTAAGCGCCGCGAACAAACCATGAATTAATTTTGGAACAAAATCATAACCCCAATAGACCCAGGGCGTATAGAGCATGTCGAGCAGCATGGGATAGTAAGCGTAGGGCGCAATCGGCACCTCGACGATTCGCCCTGCATTGGCGTAGAGCTTTGGAATTGCCAGATGATGGGTCAGCTCGTCACGGCTGGTAGGCGGCAGCAGCCCAAGCGCAATTTGCGTAATGATCAGGAGTAAAGTCGCTGCCCAGAGGACGCGGCCAAGCCAATTTGTTTGCCCTGGAATGGTGAAAAATTTCGCGAGAAAAAACGACGCGCTGAAGCCTAATGCGGCAACGACGCTCGAATTAAGCCAAAAGCTATGGACGTAACCGGCGAGGCCAAACAGAAAATAAACCGTCGCGCTGATCCCGAGCAGGCAACCGACGAGAACCGTCCGCAACAGAAGAACCGAGAAGCGCTCTTCCATCAGCTTTCGCAGATCGGCGGCTTTGTCATTGTTTTCTTGACGAGCGGAAGCTCGTCCGGCGCGACAATCCGCAGCGAAGAATTAGGGTGTATGGCAATCGAATTTGGGTGAAGAACGGACCTGACCTATGAGTTCACTTAACCATCCGCTCTGCTTATCAGCGAATAAGATAACGGTGATGAAAGCGTCTCAACTCGGTTTGTTTATGGACGCAACGACGGCACCGAATTTTATGAATTCGCCTTCCTGGGCATAAATTTCACTCAGCAGTCCATCTTCGGGAGCTTCGACCTCTACATTGACTTTGTCGGTCTCGACTTCGACGATGGCTTCGCCTTTATGAACTTCATCGCCCTGCTTTTTTAGCCAGCGGAGCACCCGGACCTCATCGCTTTCGTCGCTCGAACCGAGGCGAGGAATAATGACGTCCCTGGCCATGCCACACCGCACGCTTACAAGGAACGGGCCTCGAAACTATCGGCGAGTGATTTCAATTGGAGCGCTTGACGCATGTTCTCCATGAATCCATGGACGTTTTTATATTTAGCCGGAATTTCGTATTTGACGGTCGTATAGAGATAGTGAAGCTGCGAGAAAATCGCCGCATCGGCAATGGTCATCCGCTCGAAAACAAATTTCTTGCCGGAATAAAGCAGATCCAATGTGTTGAAATGGACGCCCCATTCCGCTTCAGCTTTTTTTCGCGCGTCCGGTGTTTCCGCGCGCCGTAGCGCGTGATTGGCATGGATCAGCACTTCATCGGACCAATCTTCGAGCGCCAAGCAAAGCCCCTTGTTGGCCGCACCTTCCGGATAAATACTATTGTTCGGATTGTCTTTCTCGAGGCGCGCCGAGATGACCGTCGAATCGATAACGCACTCCCCATTGTAATCCATGGACGGAACTTTTCGCTGGCCGGTATATTCGATCAAGGACTTGCGGTCGTCCTTGCGCACATCGACGATGTCATAGGGAACCTTTTTCATCGCCAGCACGATCCGAACTTTTTCGCAAAACATCGATGTTTGAGACTGAAAGAGCTTAATCGCCATAAAATTTGCCTCCTACCAGACTTCTCAGAGCTCGGCTGATGAGTTTTACGCAGTTCCCTTACCAATGCAATAAAATTTATGATTTCTCAACCGATGCAAGCCGTGTAACCGTGTTGACCCGATCTGGCTTCGTAGCTATGCTCCTGGGCATGGCGACAAGAGTCTGTTGGCCCAACAAGAAACAGCTAGCCGCCCGGATCACTTTGATCTCAACGGAAGGAAACCATGGCGAAATATCTGCAATGCAGCGAGTGCGGCAAACTCGCATTCTACTATGACGACTACGTCGGCACTGAGAAACCTTTTTACCGGCGTTTCATGCGCTATCCCGAAGGTGAAACGAAATTTGAACCGCCGCGTTGCTTTACCTGCGGCGGCGTACCTCGTTTGATCCACGAAAACATCAAGGAAGAGAAAGCGGCGGCCAAACATTGAGGTCTCGGCCGGCAACCCAATCGCCTCGCGACAGATCACCTCAGCTTTTGTCGGCTACGTGTGATCCCATAGGGGAGCGCGAGAACAAACCGCACAATCCATCGCGTGCATCCTTTTTAAGCAGTACTAGACCCACGGCGAGGATGATGTACAAAAACGAATAATAAAATCGGAACTGCGGGTCGGGAAAAAGCAGTTGGGTCGAGAAGAGCACAAAAATCATCATCGCTTCCAGCACTGAAAACGACAAATTCGCCAGGACCGCGACAGCAAAGATCGACTGCGCTGCGGTCAAAAACATCTCCTCGACTTGCCGCGGATCCATCTGCATGCCCGTAATCTGACCTGCCGAAATGGCGTAAGCGACGGGAATCATGCCAATCAGCAATGTCCATTGGTTGACCTTCGATGATAACAACGCGCCCATGCTGATACCCGGCTGCGCTTTCAAAGCGAACAGTATGGCAACGATGAATTCAGGTGCTTCCGACGCCAGGGGTGCCAGCCACTGCACCAGAACAAATTCCTCGATGCCATACTCTCTTCCCGTGGCCAGAAGTGCTTCAGCAAAAGGTTCCGCAGCAATGAAAATTGTCAATCCGGATAGGAGAAAGAAGATGATGGTCATCACCCGGCGCGCCGCTGTACCCCAGCCCTCGATCATTGCCGCCGGACCCTCGAGTTCCGGTTCAACGTGATCAGCTTTTGCCGCAGCGCGCATATAAAAGATAAAAACCAGAATCAACGCGGTCGCATCAGAAAGATCGAGCTGGCCCTTCAGAGGAATCAAAAACGAGTAAATCGTAGCCACTCCCAGGTATAAAATTTCGATTTTGTGTCCGGGCTCAAGTCGGACGGCTCTTTTGCGGGTCGTAAACCAATACGTAAACACCACCGCCGCCCATCCGACGCCAATCAACAATCGATTTGCGCCGGTCATGTTGGCTGTGGCGAAAGCGGCATAGGTGGGATCTTTCCCTGCTGTCCAAGCAAAGTACATGTCGACCGCATACTCGGGTAAAACGGCAATGAGCGCCAACAGAGCTATGGCCAACGCCTGCGGAATGTCTTTTTGCGAGAGTTCTGCGGCCCACGACAAGGCGAACGCCGCCCCGAAGATCGCGATTCCCGATGTCAATGCTTGAAAGTGCGGCGGCAGGGAAATTCCGGCAAAGTGCACAAAGATCCATTGCACACAAAGCAACATCGCCGAGCCGAGCCAAACCCAATTGATCATTCGCCCTCCCGCGCGCTCACGGCCGAGAAACTTTGTCCCTATTTTCATGGCGAAAAGTTTAAGTCAATGCTCAAAAAAAGGGCGGGTGTCTTACCCGCCCTTCAGTAATGGTGGAGGGAGCGCCACAGTGTAAAACTCATGTGCACCCTTGTGTTTTGTTTATCCCGGGAAATGCATACTTCAGCCGTGGTCTAGTCTTCCCGCGGGCCGCAGGACCGGGCGATTTGCTCTAGTCGGAATTCTCATAGTCTGACGGCTGCAAATAATCTTCCTCAAGGGTTCATTTGATGCGGCGACTATAGACTCATGTCGCATGTGGTTGAAAGCCAAGCCGCGCTGACATTAAAGCGGCGGAGGCATCGGCAGTCCGTCTCGAATTCGCTGCGAAAAGGCCGGATCTCGATCGGCGGCGTGAGCTCGTTCGTTCACCAGAGAAAGCTTCTCCAGCTCCGCAAAGGGACGGCTGGTGTCGAGCCTGTGCAAATCGTACAGGTAATCGGGAACATATCCGCTCAAGAGAATTTTCCATGATAGCGGCGGCGCTTCAGGATTCATTCTCGCGTGCAGCCAAATGCTGGTAGTGCAGTTGGTTGTCAGCGTGTTGTAGAAGCGCGGCTGCTCGCGTAATTCGTTAATTGAACGGATGTAATCCAGGAATACGCGCCGGAGGTTTGTAAGGGATCCCTTTACTCGATAAATGTAAACCTGCTCCTGAGGCTTGCGGTAATTTGTTCGCACGCGGATCAGATCGCGCTCATCCGCAACAACATAATAAAGTTCGTACTGACGAAAAAAGCCCGCCAAAGTGGAGTAAGCTTCCCCCTTCTCCTTCCGAGTCTCGATGGAGACGGCGAGGTAGTCTTTACCGCTGAAACCGAAGCTCAGCATGATGTGGGCGATGGGCTTACCCGCCCAATAAACGGCGATCAGATCCGCCGAGTCGAGCTTACTGAGATCGTAGCTGCGAGTTTCCCAATGCGGGTCGAAATCGGTCTCACTCCGATAGTTGAAGTTTCTCACGTTATGAATCGTGATCTGATCGCCGTTGATCGTGGCATACGGAGTCATCGCCACCTCCGGCTGCCAGTCGCGATCGTTTGAGGCGGGAATTTGCAACCATAGGCCGACAATTACGGCAAAAATCAGCAAGTAACCAATCAGCGCTCGGCCGCGGTGGCGGGTGAGAGCAAACGTCAGGATCGTCGCCAGGACAAAGGCTACGGCAAGTACCGTCCGGACAGTTTCATTTGCAATGGGTGAATAATAGATTGCTCCAGCGGCCCAAACGGTCATTAGTGCAATGATGATCGTCGCCAATGTCGCAATGAGAAATCGCACGATTTCAGATCTCCGCGAGACCGATAGTAGACGTCGCGACCGCTTGTTCGGTTGTCACTGGGTCAAAAAGCTTCTTCGTCTCGACAAGGTAAGCTACAGCGGGGACCGCATCTATTGGACCTTAGTCCAATAGGAGGATGGCCGTGCCGAAGCTCAAGCGCGGTTAGGGGTACGCTCCCGGTGCGAAAAGTATAAAAAAATTAAAATTGCAGGAACCGCCGACCAAGCCAATCCCTGGATCAGAGATTCTCCGTGCACGACGGCGCCGAATACGAGAAGGAGATTGATCAGAGCTGCGCTGAGCCCAGGCCACCAAAGCCAGCTTTTTCCGAGGAAGGCGCCAACAGCAAATAGCACGTAGAGTAGCGCCACAATGGACACGAAAAGTCCGCGCACGACCGCCACCGCCCCTACAAAAGGCAAAAGCAAAAGTCCCTGGCCGAAAAGGTTGGTGCCGATTTGAACCCAGTTATACGCACGGAGCAAGCCGAAAACACCTTGAATGAGTGCCAATAAAGCAATCACCTTATGGCTCCAGGGTTTGCTCATGAAACCCGGTGGTCGGCAACGGGTGTTGCCGTAGCTATGGACTTTCTTGATGGTCTACTTGCCATTATCTTTTATGTCTTTGTTCGGAGTAAACAAACGCAAGGCGCCGAGGGGCATCCCGAGAATTCTCAGCGGGATATTCAACAGCTCCGCACCGATGTCTGTGGGCGAC
>DATBEY010000183.1:0-6657 GCA_036558765.1 Binatia bacterium
CAGTTAACATAGGCAACCCTTATTTGAACTCCCCTGGTGTATGCGTCCGCCCGTACTGCTAGATTTCACGTGGGCAGAAAAAACAAACAGAATGCCAATTCGCGAAATACAAATTTCGCATACAAATCTGTAGTAATTTGACCTTCATAGAAAAGTGCGCATATCGCTCGACTGGGGCGACATTTGTGTGCGGAACACTGACACGCCGAAAGTCCTGGCGAGGAGAGTGCTGCGTTGTCCTGTTTCAGCAGAAACTGCGGTGACTTTCTATCCATATAATTCCCGTAACAAAGTTGTTTTGTTCAGGCTAAGCATGCAACATCCTCGAAGTTCTCAACCAGCGCCAGTAATATTAAACCGGCATTAGGTCGGGATAGTTCAGCATGGTTATGAGCACTTCTTGCTACAGCAAGCGATGAGCCAAGCGCAGTTGTCCACCCTAAACTGGATTGGCGGAAATTGTCAGAGAATAACAACCTGGGGTACTGCCATACCAAGCGAGATCTGGTCGATTGAAAACAATCTTTCGCTGGCAATATCAACTTCGCGGAATTTGCTGAGTCCGTAGATCGAGATGGAATATTCGTGGATTTCCAGAGGAGTTGACGGCTGCTGAACGAACTCCAGACCCGGAAGCGTTTAGCATTAGCCGACAAATTGAATTGTGCCACCATCCAAGATGCCGAAAACTAATCCGCCAGGAATCGTCACATAACCGTCCAGTTACTTGCAGTCACTCTTGTCTTAATTAAGCGTTTAGCAGTTGAGCCTCCTGCAGGTTGTAGTTTGGGAAACTCTCGCAAAGTTATCCCAACAACCCAAACCCAGGAGGCCCAATGAATCGATTCTGTAGCATGTTCAGTCAGATTCTCCAACTTTTTCCTCGAAGCGAATTTGAGTTGGTGGTTAGGGAAACTAAAGCCGAGCGCCATGCCCGTGGTTTAGCTGGAAGGCGTAGACTTATCGAGCAAATTTGGGAGCAGACCGTCGGCAAGAGTGAAGATTTTCTTGGCCAGCAAAATAGAGATCTCGATTGTTACGAAAAGTTTTCTATTCCCTATAGTGACGAAAGTACCGCTGAAAACGCAGGGAGAAAACTCAAAAAACTCATCACATCGGGGCGGTGAATTTGTGGCGCGGGCACGGCCATAACCTTCGTTCTTCCAACAAGACCCCTTACTCTCTTGCGCTTCGCGCATACCGTCAGAAGGAAATGCGGTTTTGCTGCAACCCTGTGAGATTCACTTTTTAGGAGAGGTCAGGAACTAAATTCTGCTGGATGTAATCGCATGTTTGCCGCACTGCCCAGAAAATCAAGAACGGTTTATTTAATGCTTGCAGCCCAGTTGTAACGGAAGGAGTCCACACCTGATTGGGGTTAGTGGTGATTCACGTGATCGTAAATGAGATTCACTTCTCCGTTGTATAGAGTACAGGATGAGATCATTGAAGCTGCTCTGTGTGATTGTTGCCGAGCCACAAAAGCAGTTTCGCAGCTCGTCTTCCAGCTATGTGATTCCAGCGCGTCTGGTTCCAATATGGACAAGACTCTTCAATTACTAAGACTCGATCCCACTCGTCACCCTGTGCGGCATGGCAAGTGATCGCATAACTGTAATCCAAGGGCATGACCCAAAATGGTAAATCCGGTGTCGATCGATTTGGGTTTGTATTGAAAGCCTTGCAGCTGGAATTAACTGTGTAGAAATCGTTCTCGCGACTTCTAAAACTCAGCTTCGGGTTATCATAATCGATCGATATGATGGTTCCTTGGAGACCGTTCACGATACCTAGCCCTTTTTATTTCCTTGAAACCGTGTAAATTGAACCGTTCCATTCCAATGACGGCGGAGACTGCGCGACATCTCGATGGATCGCTCCTACTCTTTTAACCGCGAGGAAATCGCGCCGGTTATTGTCGTCAGCCTGATCTCCGCCCTGCGGCTTCTCGGCATTTTTCTCATGCTGCCGATTTTCAGCGCCTACGCCGTGCGCTATCCCGGCGCGTCTGTGGCGCTCGCCGGCATTGCATTCGGAATTTACGCGCTTACCCAGTGCATATTTCAAATTCCTTTGGGCTGGGCCAGCGATCGCTGGGGACGAAAACCGATACTGGTTGCGGGGCTCGCGCTTTTCACATTGGGTAGCATCGCTTGCGCGCACGCGACCGACATTCATAACCTGATCGTTGCGCGCGCTCTGCAGGGAACCGGCGCCGTGGGCTCAGTCGCCTTCGCCGCCTTGGCCGATTTGACTCGGCCGAGCGTTCGCACTCAGGCCTATACCATTACGGGAATCGCCATTGGCGCTTCGTTCATGATCGGCTTACTCGCCGGTCCTTTTCTCGCTTCGCGCATAGGTCTCAACGGTCTATTTTACGTGCTGGCATTCCTGGCTTTTCTCTCGATGATTTTAGCGGCTACCTGGTTTCCGGCCGAGCGCTCGGACCGCGAATCGGAAGCGCCGATGCCGTTCAAGCCGATTCTCACGCACAACGATTTGCGGCCGATTTACATTGCCGCCTTTGTGCTTTCGTTCGCGCTCAATCTATTCTTCTTCACCTATCCGTTGAGCTGGACTGCCATCGGTGTTGACCGCGCGGACCTGTGGAAAGTCTACATGATTATATTCTTGCCCAGCGTATTCTTGGTCTTCCCTTACATGCGCCGCGCGGAAAAGTTAGGACGGTTTCGTGTGCCCATCCTGATTGGCTGGTTGACCGTTACCGTAGGTTATGCGGTCTATCTGTTTGGCGCCCATTACGATCTATTTCTTTACGTCAGCGGCGGCGCATTCTTCTTCGGCTATAGCTTGTACCAACCGATACTCCCGGCGTTTTTGAGCCAGAGAATACCCACGGCTGGACGCGGCACCGCCAGCGGAATTTATAATTTTTTCGGCTTTATCGGCTCGTCACTCGGCGGGATGCTCGGAGGCGCGCTGATTCACGTCTCGCCGGCATTGCCGGAGTTTGTCGGCGTCAGCCTGCTGGTTGTCTGGTATTTTCTCGGTCTGCCGATCCCACCGGAACCCGGCTCATAAAATCACGCTGTTTCCGTTGATCCTGGCGCATCCTTGGTGTACTCAGAACGGCGAGGGATCTTATGCTCGGGCAAATAGATCATTGGCATCTGCGCGTCATTGCCATCGCGGTATTCTGCGCATTCGGTCTGTCAGGTTGCGGCGGGTCTTACGAAGACACCATCGCCGGCGTCTCAGTGCCTGTGCCGAAATCAATGACCAGGAGCTCGGAAGCGCCAGTGGAGATGAAATTTTTCGGATTCGGCGCCGGCCAGGCGTCGTATCATGGGAATATGGAGAGCGACAAAATTGTCGAGTTTTATAACAAAGAACTGCCGACGCGCGGTTGGCAGCCCAGCGCGAGCATGCGCGCCGGCGGCGCCATGTTGGCATATAGCAAAGAGGCAAAAACCTTGATGGTGGCGGTCGGCAAACAAAACAATGAAACCAGCTTAACCCTGACCGTCGGCGGAACCGGCCGTTAAATGCCGCGCCTGATCTCGAGCGGATCAGAGTGCTGATTCAAAGGGGGACGTCATGAAGGGAAATGAACAAGTCATCGCCGTTCTCAATCAAGTTTTACGCAAAGAGCTGACCGGCATCAATCAATACTTCATTCATGCCAAGATGTGCGAAAACTGGGGTTACGGCAAGCTCAAGAAAGCGTTGTGGGACGAATCCATCGGCGAAATGAAGCATGCCGATAGAATCATCGAGCGCCTTTTGTTCCTCGAAGCCACGCCGAATATGTCCACGTATGACAAGATCATGGTCGGTAGCGGCATAAAGCAGCAGCTGGAAAATGATCTCGGTCTGGAAATCGCGGCGCTCGCTGTTCTCCGTCCGGGTATCAAGACCTGCCTAGAAGCATCCGATGACGCGTCGCGCGAGCTGCTCGAGCATATTCTCGTCGACGAAGAAAAGCATGTGGATTGGATCGAGACCCAGCTGCACCAGATCGAGGAAGTCGGCTATCAGAATTATCTGGCGCAGCAGATCGAGGGCTAAAGCGCGAAGGCTTCAACGCGCTATAAAGTCTACCGAGCACAGCGGCAAAGATCTCTCACGGAGTTTAGCCTGAGTCGCTCGAAGGCTTCGACATGACAGACAATTGTCATTTCGACCGCAGGGAGAAATCTTTCCTGTTTTTAACTTTTGCTCACAGCCTTCAGCCCTCTATTCGCGAGCTTCGTCGCAAACTTAGTCTTTTCCGAGCGACACCGCGAAAATCCCCGCCACCACTAGCGCCGCACCGGCGAGCTTGCGTCCAGTAACGGTTTCGATATCGCGCGCCAGCAGCGGCGTTAGAAGCGAAACAAACACGGTGTAGCTATTGACGAGCGGCGCCACGATGGATACGCGCTCCATGCTGTAAGCGAGATACATGAATAAGAATGACCCGCCGGTAAAAATGCCCGACGCGACGAACCAGCGCGTAATCGAAGGCGGGGGGCATTGAAATTTTTCTCCCTGCACATAGTGGGTAATGAGAAATATTTCTATGGTTGAAGTCAGGGCGGCAATACCAGCGGCGAATATCGGTTGCCCTCCGGCGCCAGCAAGTCCCCAGCGCACCGCAACATCTTTCATCGAGAACAACAGCGCGCAAAGAAAAGGATAGATCAATTCCGTCTTTCTGTAAGAAGTCTGAACGCGGCTCCAGGAAACGGCCGCGAGACCGGCGACGGTCAGCAATACTCCGAGTAGAACCAGCGGCGGCGGGCGCTCGCCGAGAATCAGGATCGCCAGAATCGTGGAAAACATCGGCGTGGTGTTCACGATGGTCGAAGTAATCGAGCTTCCCAAGGTTCGGATACCGCGAAAGCTCAACACCCGCGTTACTCCCGGCACAAACAGACCAACGGCAACAAAGATCAGATTATCGGGCACCAACCATTGAGTATCGGAGTTCAGAAAAAAATGCCCTGCCAGCAAGAACACGCAATTGGCAGCGATGGTGATCCAGGCGCCCCAGGGCGCCTGCCCGGCATGATAACCGCGCTGCGCCAGCAGACTCGCGATGGCAAAACAAAATGAAGTTAAAATGCCAAAAACAATCGGCAGCATCGAACGAGTTGTTTCCCTTCAAGCGAATTTTCGACTACAGTGCCCGTAATCGAAACCGCGCTCAACCGCCTTGATGCCGGCCAAAAAATTTTCCACGGTGCGCCGCAGACTTCTCACCTGGTACAAACACCATCAGCGCAACCTCCCCTGGCGAAAAACCACTGATCCCTACGCGATCTGGGTTTCGGAGACCATGCTGCAGCAGACCCAAGTGAAAACGGTAGTGCCCTACTACGAACGTTTCTTGAACCGTTTTCCCAATGTCGAAGCCTTGGCGCGAGCGCCGCTCGATCGCGTCTTACACGTTTGGGCTGGACTAGGCTACTATCGGCGCGCGGAAAATTTAAAAACCGCCGCGCGCCAGGTCATGCGTGATTACGGTGGCAAGCTTCCTAGCGAGCACCACCAACTTCGCGCGTTGCCGGGGATCGGGGATTACACTGCCGGCGCGCTCTTGAGCATCGCCTTCGGTAAAAATTCTCCTGCTATCGACAGCAACGTCAGACGCGTATTGGGTCGCCTCAATTCGACATACAAGGAAACGCAAATTCGCGCTCTGGCGACACAGCTCGTCGCCGGGAAGCGGCCAGGCGATGTGAATCAAGCTCTGATGGAGTTGGGGGCGACGCTCTGTACGCCTAAAACACCCGACTGCAGCGCCTGCCCGCTCGGACGCGAGTGTCGCTCACGCTCTCGCGATTCGAAGATTTCCGCTCGTCGTGTAAAACGGATCAGCTTCACCGACGTCGTCTGGCCCCTGGGCATCGTCCGCTCTGGCGGCAAAATTCTCCTACGCCGCCGCAGCACCGGTAAATTGCTGGCACGCTTGTGGGAGCTACCGGGCCAAGAGACCCCAAGCCGAGGCGATTCCGTGCGTGCCCTGCGCCGAGAGCTGCGGGATTTTGCGATCACATCGTGCAACCGGCGGTCGATCGGCGAGATTCGCCATGCCATCACATACCGGCGCATTCGGGCGCCGATTTATCTATTCGAATGTGCAAGTGATAGCATTCCGGCGCAAAGCCAATGGCGCTGGCTGTCATTGGCAGATGCCGAGCGCTATCCGATTTCCACGCTGAGCAAAAAAGCTCTCGCGCTGTTGGCGGTTCATGAAACGCGTTCTGCTTAAAAGCCTTTTCGTCAGTCTCTTCGTCGGGCTCGGTTTTTATTTCTATTATAGTTTGCCGAATGTGTCGTTGCTGAAGCAGCAAAACCCCAGAACTTCCGCCTTGATGGAGTTGCGCGCCGAGGAATATCGACAAAAGAATATCCGCGCGCCACGCCGTCAAGTCTGGGTCGCCTATGACGCCATCTCGGAAGATTTGAAAAAAGCGATTTTGGTGAACGAAGATGCCGCGTTCTTCAGCCACAAGGGTGTCGATCTGGAAGAGTTCAAGGCCGCCTTAAAAAAGGACTGGGAAACCATGAGCTTCAAACGCGGCGGCAGCACCATCACGATGCAACTTGCAAAAAACCTCTACTTGAATCCGTCCAAAAATCCTGTGCGTAAAATTAAAGAGATTGTCATTGCGTGGCAGCTCGAGCAGACATTGTCCAAACGCCGAATCT
>DATBEY010000184.1:0-10632 GCA_036558765.1 Binatia bacterium
GATAACGACAGACATAAAATGCGCGCACAAGTCTTTGGCCGGTTCCAACCGGAGCTCACATCATCTATGTATCGCCCTCGGCTGACGCGAATTGGGCGCGCTTCTTGCAGAATTCCCTGGCTTACTTTCCTGAGTCGAAAGCATGGACGGAGGAGAAATGACAATACCAAGAGATGAAATTGAGAGACGTCAGCGAAGTGGCGCGCAATTTTCAGAACCCGTTGAGAGGCGGGGCGACTGGAATGATGGGTCATTGACAGCCGCAGCGCGCAGAGCATGGGACCAAAAACAAGTCGGAGTTCTGGTCGACGGAAACGAAAAACCCGTTGCGCGCGGGCTCGGATGGTTCAGTATCGGACTCGGGCTGGTGGAACTGTTGGCGCCGGGAACTCTTGAGCGGTTCCTTGGCATCAAACATCATGGATTTTTGCTACGCATGATGGGATTGCGCGAAATCGCGTCTGGCATGGGAATCTTAGCCGAGCGTCGACCAGCGAGCTGGCTATGGGCGCGTGTAGGCGGTGATGCGATCGATATGGCAGGTCTCGGCATGGCGCTCAGCTCGGATACGGCGAAACCCGTCAATATCGGATTGGCTTCCGCGGCGGTTGCCGGCATCACGGTTTTGGACATCCGCTGCGCCCAGGAACTTAGCCGAAACAATAATGATGCTGCGCTCAGCGCACGCACGATAGAGGTGAGAAAGTCGATTCAAATCAACTGTTCACCGGCTGCCGTTTATAAATTCTGGCGTAGTTTTCAAAACCTGCCCAGATTCATGAGCAATGTCGAGTCGGTCGATACGCTCAGCGATAACCGCTCGCACTGGTGCGTCAGAGGCCCTGCCGGCAAGCGCATCGAGTGGGATGCTGAGATTACCGAAGAAGAAGAGAATCGGCTGATTGCTTGGCGTTCCCTCGCAGGAGCTCAGGTGGAGAACTGGGGCACCGTACGGTTCGAGACGGCTCCCGGCGGCCGCGGCACCCACGTAAGAGTGCATCTGCAATACAATCCGCCGGGCGGCATTTTCGGAGCCAGCGTGGCGAAGCTTTTCGGTCGTGAACCGCAGCAGCAAGTCCATGAAGATTTGCACCACCTCAAGCAGATTATGGAAACCGGAGAAATTATTACTACCAAAGGGCAGCCCGCCGGCCGAACCCGGGGAACTTCCTGGAAATATGACCAGGCGGTCAGACGGCAGGTCGATTCGAGACCGGACTACCAAACTTCTGTTGCCTGAGAAAAGGAGAATTCCGATGAAGGCAAACTGCTGGTATGGCAAAAACGACATTCAAGTTGTGGACGTCTCCGAACCGGAGATCCTCAACAATCGCGACGCCGTGATCAAGATCACCTCTACTGCGATCTGCGGCTCAGATTTGCATCTTTACAACGGCTTGGTGCCCACCATGGAAAAGGGCGACATTCTCGGCCACGAATTTATGGGCGAGGTCGTCGAGGTCGGCAGCGAAGTTCACAATCTGAAGGTAGGCGATCGGGTCGTCGCTTCGTTCCCGATCTCGTGCGGGAAGTGCTTTTTCTGTCAAAGAGAGCTTTTTTCTCTTTGTGAGAATTCCAACCCCAACGCTTGGATGGCGCAGCAGCTCTTCGGTCATTCGCCCGCGGGAATTTATGGCTACACCCACATGCTCGGTGGCTTCGCCGGCGGACAGGCGGAATACGCGCGGGTGCCTTTTGCCGATGTGGGCACGGTAAAAATTCCCGATGGTTTGAGCGACGAACAAGTTTTATTTTTGTCGGATATTTTTCCGACAGGTTATATGGCCGCGGAGAACTGCAATATTCAGCCCGGTGATACCATCGCTGTTTGGGGTTGCGGCCCCGTTGGACAACTTGCCATCAAGAGCGCCTACTTGCTCGGTGCCGAGCGCGTCATCGGTATCGATCGATTTCCTTACCGCTTGCAAACCGCACGCGAAAAAGCTGGAGCGGAGGTACTGAACTACGAGGAATGTGACGTTTACGATACGCTGATGGATATGACGGGCGGCCTGGGGCCCGATGCGTGCATCGACGCAGTGGGCATGGAAGCACATGCGCCAGGAGTCATGGGTGCCTACGATCGAGTAAAGCAATCGTTGATGTTGGAAAACGATCGGCCCCACGCTTTTCGGCAAGCCATCATGGCTTGTCGGAAAGGCGGAACTGTCTCGGTGCCGGGTGTATATGGCGGATTTGATGACAAAATCCCGCTCGGCTCTTTCATGAATAAGGGGCTCACCATCAAAACCGGACAAACTCACGTGCAGCACTATTTTGCGCCGCTACTCGATAAAATTCAGAACGGCGATATCGATCCGAGTTTTATCATCACTCACCGACTACCCCTCGAGGATGCGCCCAGGGGCTACGAGATGTTCTTGAACAAGGAGGATGATTGCCTGAAGGTCGTGCTCAAACCGTGAAGCTTGCTCACCGGCAGGTTGCGGGCCGAAATTCGCAGCAGCCGAGAGCCATGACACATCGAATGCTGTGGCCAGCGCATCGGTGTTGATCGTCGGCGGCGAGCAAGAAATGGCAGGGTTAGGGTTATATGAATGGCGCGGTCGAGAGCGGCCTTCGTGCCGCCGAGGAAGTGTTGTTGAGCTTTGCCAACTGATCGACCCATTGGTTTGGCGTGGCCCCTGTTTGTTCTGCTTGCGCTATGTTAGAGAAACAATATTCAAATAGGGAGGCGATGGCGATGCCAGGTAAAGCCGATTTCACGTCGGAGGAATGGAAAAAAATCGTCGCGGCGGCTCCCATGGTGGGACTGGCGGTGACATGCGCAAGTCCGAACGGCCCATGGGGGGTTATGAAAGAGATGTTGTCGATGGGTATGGCGATGGCGGAAATGCTGCAAAAGGGTAGCTCAAATCCGCTGATCGCCGATCTCGCGGCCGATCTCAAGACGCGGCAGACCAAACCCGAGCCTCCACGGGATTTAAAAGATCCCGAGCAGTGCAAGGACGCGGCGCTGCAACATATCAAAGCAGTGAACGAACTTCTCGACAGTAAGGGAAAAGGCCCGGAGGCGGATGAGTTCAAGCGCTGGCTCCTGACCGTCGCTCATCGGGTTGCGGAAGCAGCCAACGAAGGCGGTCTGTTCGGATTCGGTGGTGAGCGGGTCTCTGAGGCGGAAAAAAATGTCATTCGACAAATCGCCTTCGCCTTGCATCAACCGGTGAGTTGATTCGTCGTCGTCGTCGAATTTCTTTTTCGTTCGTTCGGTCGATTCTAAATTCGCTCTGTTACAACGGGAGATGCGGATCTGGCTCCTGCTCATCCATTTTCAAAACTATTTTCAATCAGCCTGCTTTCCATACTTTTTTGTCACAGAAAAGAACCAGATTTCGGTAAGTCTGCAAAAGCAGTTTACGCCTTGGCCGGATCGTAACCTAAAATCGACGAAAGCCAGCGCTCGACTTCGGTCGCTTTCATGTTTTTGCGCGCCGCATAGGACTCGACTTGGTCTTTTCCGATCGAGCTGACGGCGAAATACCGCGCTTCCTGATGCGCGAAGTAGAGACCGCAAACCGACGCCGCAGGATACATGGCGAAGCTCTCGGTGAGGGAGATTCCCGTCGCGGGTGCGACATCAAGCAGATCGAAAATCAGCGGCTTCTCGGTATGGTCGGGCTGCGCGGGATAACCTGGCGCCGGCCGTATGCCGCGATATTTCTCCGCAATGAGATCTTCAGGGCTAAGCTGCTCGTCTTTGCCGTAGCCCCAATCGTCGCGCGCGCGTTTGTGTAAAACCTCGGCAAAAGCTTCCGCCAGCCGATCCGCCAACGCTTTCGCCATGATCGAGTTATACTGATCATGATCGCGCTCGAAGCGTTCAGCCAACTCCTGACAACCATGCCCGGCGGTAACCGCGAAGGCGCCGATATAGTCGATCCGACCGCTTTCCTCGGGCGCAATGTAATCGGCCAGTGCGAGCTGCGGTTTACCGCTCGAATTCACCTTCTGCTGCCGTAGCGTATGCAGACGAGTCAACGTTTCGATGCGCGTCGGATCGGAATAAAGGATAATGTCGTCGCCTTCGCTATTCGCCGGATAGAAACCATAAACGGCGTGAGCGGTTAAAAGTTTTTTGTCGATGATCTCGCGCAGCAGTTCTTGCGCGTTGGCAAACAGTTCGCGCGCGGCCGGCCCGCGTACCTTATCGTGCAGTACGTCCGGATAGCGCCCGCGCATCTCCCAGGTGTGGAAAAATGGCGACCAGTCGATATACGGCACCAACTCTTCGAGCGGAAAATCTCTGAGCACGTGGCAACCGATAAATTTTGGCACGGCAATTTGCTGCTCGTCCCAATCCGTGCGCAAGCCGCGTTGCCTGGCTGCTTCGTAACTCAACAGCTGAGGCGCGCCCCGGCCTTCGAACTGCTCGCGAAGCTCCTGTTGTTCTCTTCGGTTTTGAGAAGCGAGCGCGCGGCGCCCATCGGGCCTGCTGAGCGCGCCCACCACCGGCACCGCACGCGAGGCATCCACCACATGGATCGTTTCGTGCGCGTAGGCCGGCGCGATTTTCACCGCGGTGTGGCGCTTGCTCGTGGTCGCGCCGCCGATCAAGAGCGGGAGATTTAAACCGCGCCGGTTCATCTCCGTCGCCACATGGGTCATCTCGTCGAGAGACGGCGTGATCAACCCGCTTAGACCGATGATATCGGCTTTCTCTTCGATCGCCGTATCGATGATCCTATCGGCCGGCACCATAACGCCGAGGTCGATCACGTCGTAGTTATTACAGCTGAGCACGACAGCGACGATATTTTTGCCGATGTCATGCACGTCGCCTTTGACCGTGGCAAATACCAATTTGATGCGCTGATCGACGTTGTGCGCGGCTTTTTTCTCGGCCTCGAGAAACGGCGTGAGATACGCCACGGCCTTCTTCATGACCCGGGCGCTTTTTACCACTTGAGGCAAAAACATTTTTCCAGAGCCGAACAGATCGCCGACTACATTCATCCCATCCATCAGCGGTCCTTCGATCACCGCCAAGGGCTTGCCGTATCGGCTTCTTGCCTCTTCCACGTCTTGATCGATAAAATCGGTGATCCCCTTCACCAGAGCGTGCGCCAATCGCTCTTCCACCGGTCCATCGCGCCAGCTGTCGTCTCGCGCAACGGTTTTATCGGTTTTCTTTACCGTCTCGGCGAACGAAACGAGTCGCTCGGTCGCATCGGCACGGCGATTGAGCAGCACGTCTTCGACGAGTTCCAGTAAGTCCTTCGGTATTTCTTCGTAGACCGCGAGCATACCGGGATTGACAATGCCCATGTCCATCCCCGCTTTGATCGCATGATACAAAAACGCCGAGTGCATCGCCTCGCGCACCGGATTATTGCCGCGAAACGAAAACGAAATATTGCTGACGCCGCCGCTCACTTTTGCAAGCGGCAGATTCTGCTTGATCCAGCGGGTCGCTTCGATGAAATTGACGGCATAACTGTTGTGCTCTTCGATACCGGTGCCGACCGTAAGAATGTTAGGATCGAAGATAACGTCTTGAGGTGCAAACCCGACGTGCTCGACGAGAATCCCGTAGGAGCGCGCGCAGACTTCGACTTTTCGCTGAAGGGTGTCCGCCTGACCGCGCTCGTCGAAGGCCATGACCACCACAGCCGCGCCGTAGCGGCGGATCAGCTTGGCCTGAGAGATAAATTTCTCCTCGCCTTCTTTGAGGCTGATGGAATTGACGATTCCCTTGCCTTGCAAACACTTGAGGCCGGCTTCGATGACTTCCCACTTCGAGCTGTCGACCATCACCGGCACCCGTGCGATATCCGATTCGCCGGCGATGAGCCTGAGAAATTTCTCCATCGCCGCTTTGGAATCGAGCATGCCTTCATCCATATTGACGTCGATGATCTGCGCGCCACCCTCGACTTGCTGGCGCGCCACGCTCACCGCTTTTTCAAAGTCGCCGGCAAGAACGAGTTTGGCAAATACCGGCGAACCAGTGACATTGGTTCGTTCGCCGACGTTGACGAAATTGGACTCGGGTCGCACGGTGAGACTTTCGAGTCCGCTCAGTCGCAGGTAGGGATCGAGCTGCGGCAATCGGCGCGGCGCTTTGCCGCGGACCGCCTCCGTGATCGCTTTGATATGCGCCGGCGTGGTGCCGCAGCAACCCCCGACAATGTTGAGCCAGCCGCTTTCCACCCACTCGGCCAATTGCGGTGCCAGTGATTCAGGGGTCTCGGGAAAACCGGTGGGCAAGAGCGGATCAGGTAAGCCCGCGTTGGGATAGCTGCTCACGAAAATCGGGGCGATGCCGGCGAGCTCCTCGATGAGCGGTCGCATTTCCTTGGGGCCGAGGGCGCAGTTCATGCCAACGCTCAACAGCGGCACGTGGGAAATCGAATTCCAGAATGCCTCCACCGTTTGCCCCGTGACACCGCGGTTGCTCCCCGGCTGTATGAAAGTCACCGAAGCCATCAACGGAACGCGCTTGTTCGTCTCATCGAAAAGCTTGGCGATCGCAAAGAATGCCGCTTTGGCGTTGAGTGTATCGAAAATGGTTTCGACCAACAGCAGGTCGACTCCGCCGTCCAGCAAACCGCGCGCCTGCTCATAATACGCCTCAACCAACTCGTCATAAGTAACGCCACGGGTAGCGGCGCTGTGTACATCCGTCGAAATCGAGCAGGTCCGATTGGTCGGGCCCATGGCTCCGGCGACGAAACGAGGATGAGACGGTTCCCTGTCGAGTGCCAGCTCGACGGCTTTTTTGGCGGCCTTGGCGCCGGCGAAGTTCAGCTCATAGGCAAACGGCTCCAGTGCGTAATCGGCCATGGAAATCGCCGTCGAGTTAAAGGTGTTCGTTTCGATGATATCCGCTCCGGCCTCCAGATACTGATAATGAAAGTCGGTGATCAACTCCGGTTGCGTGATGCACAGGACATCGTTGCAGCCCTTCAGGTCGCGTGAATGGCTTCGGAAGCGCGCGCCGCGAAAAGCATCTTCGCCGAGTTTGCGCGATTGAATCATGGTTCCCATGGCGCCATCGAGAATTGCCACCCGTTCATCGAGAATCTGCCGGATTTGCTTTTCACTGTCGGTCATTTTTTGCTCTTCCCTTTGGTTGTCGATTCGACATGCGCGGTAGAATGGCCCGCGCCACAAAAATTTCCACCGGCCGATTGCCGTTGCGCGCCAATCGCTCGCCCGCGAAGGAACCCGTTAAATCATAATCAATCGCTTCGGCCCCGCCGACTCGGAACCAATTCTCAATCGAGGATTGATCGAAGCCGAGCCATTGGTGCGCCATCTGTTCGCGCATCCACGCCTGATTATGTTGCACCAGGTCGACCAAAATCACCGATCCACCCGGACGCGTAACCCGGCATAGCTCGGTAATCGCCCGCTCGGGCTCGGGCAGAAAGTGCAGCACCATGACACAGAATACGGCATCGACACTGGCTCGGCTCAACGGTAGCTTCAGTGCATCGCCTTGGCGAAATTCGACGTTCGCGATCGCGCGCTCGTTTCCTATGGCGCGCGCACGGCGCAACATTTCCTTGGAGAGATCGATCCCGATGACGTGCTCAGCGAAGCGGGCCAGCTCGAAGCTCAAAGTTCCCGTACCGCAGCCGATATCAGCGATGGTCAGGCGCCGCGGCAGCAGCTTTTCGATCGCCAAAGACGTCACCCGATCATCAAAGTAACTCCGCCGAATCCTTTCCCAATCGCCGGCGACCGATTCAAAGTAGCTTTTCGAACGCTGCAAACGGCGCCGCCGGCACTCGGCCAGGCGCTTATGATCGCGCTTGATCTCTGGAATGTCCTCGAGCCGGCTTTGTAGCGATTGAAAAAGCTGCCGCGCGCTCTCCGGCATGTCGTGCCGCGCGGAAAAATAGACGCTGGTTCCTTCTCGCCGGTCCTGCACGAATCCGGCCGCGCGAAGAATCGAAAGATTGCGTGACACTGAGGATTGCGCCGATTGCACGACTTCCTGAACCTCTCCCACCGTCAGTTCTTCTTCGGCAACCGCGGCAAGGATGCGCAAGCGCTGCGGGTCTGCCAATGCTTTGAGGGCGCGAACGAATTCCATGCAATTTAATCATTATATTTAGATATTGTGATAAAACAAGCTCTGGAGACCGTGATTGTCATTAGGAGAGACTGTTTGAAAAACTCATCTGCGCACCGATATATCATTTCGAACGGGTGAAAAATTTGCCTTTTCAGCTACATACAAAGATGGATTTCTCGGCTTCGCCTCGAAATGACAATTAACAAACACTCTGGCGAAGGGAGAAAAGCGCCGTTGCAGTAGCTTTACTGTCGGGTTCAGCCCAGACGATACGCTTCAGCGCACCTTCTGGGCGAAGATGCCGGCGCGAAACGAGCGCTCGCCGTTGCTGATAATGCTCCCCTCGCGATAATACAGCACCCGAAAATCGCGAAAGCTATCGAGCAGCTCGTTGTGGCGGAGCAGGTAGTCGGGATTCTTTGGATGGCCGATCGCCTGTTGATCAACCAGATAGGTGTCAAAAATAATAAAGCCGCCGATTTTGAGCGCCGCTTTCATTGCCGTGAGTAATGGGCGCTGAAGATAGTCAAAATTCACAACGAGATCGTAAAAAGCCATTTCGAGCGTGTAATTTTCCAGGTCGGCTTGCCGCCATAAGATCGCGAGCGACTTCTCCAGCGCTCTCTTCTCGGCACGCGCCAAGGCAACGGATGAAATGTCAATGGCCGTAACCTTGAAGCCTTTTTCCGCAAGGAATAACGCATTGCGGCCAGTGCCGCACGCGATATCGAGGGCGCGTCCCGCTGTGATGTCGGCGTATTGGTTATCAAACACCTGCCGTAAAAATGGCGCCGGCTGGTCTCGCCCGTGCGTTTCCCCGTGCTGCCGATCCCATCGAATTCGATCGTCTTGCGACATGAGACCGCCTGCGATTCGCTTAAATAGCCCGCGCCAGAGTCACGACGAAAACTTCGCTCGCGCGAGCCCGTTTCAAGACCCGGCTACATTCATTCACGGTGGCACCCGAAGTGTACACGTCGTCCACCAGCAATATGCTTTTGCGATCCACTGGACGATCGACGTTGAGCGAAAAAGCGCCGCGCACGTTCCTGCGACGCTCATCTTCGGGAAGTTGCGTCTGCGGCGGCGTAGGACGGTCGCGCCGGAGCACGAACGGATCCGCTGGCACCCGGTAAGCTCGACCAATCTCGCGCGCGAGTAGCAGCGATTGATTGAAAGCGCGCCAGCGCAATCGTTTCGGGTGCAGTGGTACGGGCACGATCAAATCGAAACGACAACCGTCGAGAAATTCGCGGCAGCCCAGGGCCATCAATCGGCCCAACGGTTTCCCCAAGGAGACCTTTCGGCCATATTTGAATTTGTGCACCACCTGGCGCACGGGATCATCTGCGATTTCCTCGCGCGGATAGCAGGCCCACGCGCGCGCGGCGGTAAACTGCGGCGGCCGAGAGAGACAAACGCCGCAGGTGTGGTCGTCTCCCGCAGCGTCCGGAAACGGGCGGCCGCACCAGTTGCAGAGTGGATGAGAAATGAGCCGGATGTGCGCCCAACAATCGGAACAGAAATATTCGGCATCCCGGCCCTCGATTCTACCGCTGCAGGCGCGGCAGCGCGGCGGATAGAGCCAATCGACGACCCAGTCGAATCGATCTACAAACGAACGGCTCTCGCAAAACTCCATACGCAGGTGACTCTAGCAAATCCAAGGGGACGCGCGAAAGCGGGAATGGAAGCGGCTGAGACGAAAGATCGTTACGAGCCGCGGATCAACGATCGGCCGGTCATCTCCTGCGGCTGCGGTTGATGCAAGAGTTGCAGCAGTGTCGGGGCGATATCGACGCCCGTGCCTTGATTGAGGTGAGCGTTTGTTTGCTGTTCATCGACCAGGATCACCGGCACTGGATTGGTCGTGTGCGCCGTGTGCGGCATGCCCGTATCGTAATCGATCAATTGCTCGATATTGCCATGATCCGCGGTAATAATCACTTTGGCCTTTTTCCCGAGCGCTGCATCGACCGCATTCATCGATCACTTCCACCGCCTTCCCGGAAAAAACCCCTGATACGGCTCGAGTGATAATCCGTTCATAAAGAAAGACGATTCAACAAAAACACTTTCCGTTCGCTCGATTTTGAGCTGTCCTGTGGCCCAGTACGCATCCACCGATCCGAAGATGACTTTCTTTCCCTTTTCCATCTTGACGTGAACGATCTGATTTGTCGGAGGCGGTGGCACGTGGATGCAATCGGTGGGATAAGGAACCAGAAGGAATTCGGAGACCTGATGGCTGCCGTCTTCGAGGGGAACGATATATCCAGCAATGCGGACCAAAGATCCCTCGAATTTTTCAGGTTTGCGGGCACAGAACCTGTGCGGGGATCCAGGCCTCGAAGATCGTCCCAACTCAGAACGGCGGGGTTGCCGGAAATTTCGGCGGCAGCAGCGGCCGGGACGAGACTGTCAAACAATAAGTTGGACTGAAAGACATCATCGCCACGAATCCGATGATCATTGTCAAACAAAATTTCAGCATAGGGGGTTCCTTTATATGAGAAACCCATTGTACCAGAGCACCGAAGGCTCGCAGATCCGAGATGTCCTCTAAATCCGCACGGACCGAGGGAGGA
>DATBEY010000185.1:0-9117 GCA_036558765.1 Binatia bacterium
GCCGAGTTTCACGTCGCAATCACGCTGGCCCGGATTCTGTTCAGTTTCGCGGTCGCCATGGTGCTAGGAATCGCCGCCGGATTGCTCATCGGCCTGCGGCGCAAGGCCGAACTCGCCTTCGGTTATCTGATTCCTCTCGCCCTCACCATTCCCACTTTGTTGGCGGTGTTTCTCTGCGTGATCTGGTTCGGCTTCAGCGAAGCCGGGGGACTGTTCGCGGTGATTTTGACCGTCACGCCCTTTGTCACCGTGAACATGATTGCCGGCGCCAAGGCGCTCAATAAGGAACTGATCGACATGGCCTATGTTTTCAAGGCGCGGCGCAGCCTTTTGATCCGCAAAGTGCTCCTCTGGCAGATGATGCCGTACATCTTTTCCGCCTTTCGCTATGCGTTCGGCATGACCTGGAAGATTGTCGCGCTAGCGGAGACCTTCGGACTCAAGTACGGTATCGGCTATATGTTCACGTTCTGGTTCGAGCAGTTCAACATGACCCAGGTGCTGGCCTGGATTACTCTCTTCGTCGCCATCATGCTCATTCTCGAGCACGGCGTCATCGCGCGAATAGAAGCGAAGGTCTTCGCCTGGCGGCCCGTACATGCGCTCTGACGCGACGATTATTTTCCCAAACGCTTGAGCGCCTCCTGGCGATAGCTGTCGTCGATGAAGTGCTGCGGCGGATAAGATTTATCCAGTCCTTTGTTTTCGACTTCCAGCTTGATCACTGTTTCCATGCCTTTCATGCTCGGCGCCGCGTTATTATCGATGGGGCGCAGATCCTGCACGACTTCCTTATAAGCGAGCTCGGCGTATTTTCTCTTTACCTTGAAGTGCTTGACCATCGCTTGAATCGACGCTTCCTGGTTTTTCGGATCGGTGAGGAAGCGCATCGATTTGATCATCGCCATCAAAAACCGCACGGTTTGATCCTTGTGGCTCGCCATCCATTTGTCGTTGCCGGCGATCACGGTAAATTGGTAATCGGGAAGATACTGCGAAATGTTCGCCAAAACGTTCAGACCGTCTTCCTTGGCCTCGTAGGAGGTCGGAATCGTCACCATGGCCGCGGCCACCGCACCCTTCTTGACCGCCGCATAGCGCGACGGTGTGCCGCCGACCGTCAGGAGATCGTAATCCCCCGGGTATTTGAGGCCGTGCGCGGCGAGAATTTTCTGCAACAGCACCGTGCTGCCGGAGGTCAAATTAATGACGCCCACCGTGCCGCCTTTAAGATCTTCAACTTTTTTGTACTTCGAACCAGTGATCAGGTCGTAAAGCGCCTTGGTAAAATCGCCCGCCACGACTTTGATTGCCGCACCCTTGGACATGGCGACCACCACGCCCTGAGTGTTCGCCGGGAAAAGCAGATCGGTCGAATTGGCCGAGAGCGCTTGAACCGCCTTGGCGATCGAGTCGGTTTGAAACTCGCGCACTTCTAGGTTTTGCTCCTTGAAAAATCCTTGCTCCCACGCAACCCAGCGCGGCCAGTGATCTCCCGCCGTGGATAATACTCCGAGCTTGATCTCATCGGCAGCCCAGAGCGAGGCGCTGAGCGCGCTCGTAAGCAGCAGCACGATCCAACATGCTATCATCATTCGCTTCACTAAATTTCGAGAGATCATGACGCTTTCCTCCTTTTGTCGCGACGATTTTTGTGCAGACTAAACTTTCGACTCATACCAGGGCGCAATTTTTCGCTCGGCGTATTTGAGTAATTCGAAGGCCACGTAGCCGCCGACGGCAAGGAGCACTACACCGACAAAGGCATCCGCGGTGCGGAACGCTTCAGTGGCCTCGCTGATCAAGTATCCGATGCCGGCGCGCGAGCCGAAGAATTCGCTCACGATGGCACCGACGATGGCCCGGCCGACGCTCAGGCGCAAGCCGGTCATCACCATCGGAATCGAGCTTGGTACTGTTACCTTGAAAAAAATCTGCCGCGGCGTGCCGCCAAACGCGCGCACGGCCTCGACCAAGCGGGTGTCCACCGTCGTGATCCCGGCGTAGGTGTTGAATAACACCGGAAAGACTGCGGAAATAAACACGATGGCGATCTTCGAGGCGATGCCGACGCCGAGCGCGGTGATGAAAAGCGGTGCCAGCAAGATCACCGGCGCGTTATAGGCGATAGTTACCCACGGATTGAGGACATCCTTCATCGCGCGCTTGAGCGCCATGAGGATGCCGAGCGCGATGCCCACCACCACCCCCGCCGTAAAGCCCAGAATGAATTCGACGAAGGTCGCGTAGACATGGCGGACAATTTGCCCCTGGGCCCATAGTCTGCCGAAGGCCTCAGCGATGCGCGCCGGACCGACCGCCACGAGCGGATTCTGGATTAGCAGCGTATCGATGATTTGCCAGAGCGCAAGACCGAGGACCACTGACAGCGCTGCGTCGAATTTTTTTTCATGGGCGCGATAAACGTTCACGACGGCGCTCATGCTCACTCCATCTCCATGCCCTGGACCTTGCGCTGGAGCTGATACGCGTACCAGGGAGACAGCCAACGTTGCAGTTTTTCCACGGCGACGAACGTGAGGATGCCAAACACCACGAGAATAACGATTCCGACAAAAACCGGTCCAGGCTGAAAGCGCTGGGAATAGAGATAAACCATGGAACCGAGTCCCGCCTCCGCGCCGAATAATTCGCCGACCACGACGCCGATCACGGCGCGGCCGACCCCCAGACGCATGCCCGCAATAATCGCCGGCGTGGCGTCGGGAATCATGACCTTCAAAAAAATTTGCCGGCGCGAGCCGCCGAAGGCGCGGACGACGTCGATGAGGTTCCGGCGTACCGATTTGATGCCGGTATAGGTGTTGAGCAAAATCGGAAAGACCGCACCCAGAAAGACCACCAACGAGGTTGGAAAGATGCCCAGGCCAAACCACACCACTACAATCGGCGCCAAAGCGACGCGCGGCGTCGCATAGATACACGATACCCAAGGATCGAGAAAGTTGTTGAGCTTCTCCTGCGTCGCCATCAAAAAACCGACCGGTACGCCGACAACGACAGAGAGAAGAAAGCCGTACAAGAATTCCAGAAAGCTGAAGTAGCAATTTCTGACCAGCTCGCCGCTCCGGTACAGCTCCGCAAAGGATTCAACCACCTGCCAAGGCGATACAAAGAAATGGTCGATTGCATAAACTTGAAGATAGCCGGTGCGGGCGAGACCGTCGTAGACCAATTGCCAGAGAGCGATGCCGGCGAGCACCGACAAGGCGCCGCTCGCTTGCGGCGAACGCCACGAGAGCCGAAGCAGCGGGGCTTTTTTTACCGCCGTGATCACAAAATCCCTTCTTCTTTTTCCCGGCCCATCGATTTCAAAACTTCGTCTTCGATCAGACTCCAGACACGGTCGGCGAGGTCGAGAAATTCCCGGCTGCGCTTGATCGCCAACGCCCGCGGGCGCGCAAGATTCACATTGACAATTTCTCGAATCTTGGCCGGGCGCGCGGAGAAAACCACGACGCGATCGGAAAGATAAATCGCCTCTTCGATCTGGTGCGTGACGAAAATGACCGTTTTTTGTGTTTGACGCCACATCTTGAGCAGCTCGGCTTGCATGATCTCGCGGGTCTGTGCATCCAACGAGGCGAAGGGCTCGTCCATGAGCAGGATTTGCGGATCGACGATGAGCGCACGCGCAAGGTTCACGCGCTGCTGCATACCGCCGGAAAGCTCGTGCGGATAATGCTGCTCGAATCCGCGCAGTCCCACCAACGCGATATATTGCTCGGCTTTCAGGCGCGCCTCTCGCTTGCTGACGCCTTGAAGCTCGAGACCCAAGATGACGTTGTCTATGACCGTGCGCCAAAGCAGCAGGGACGAGTCTTGAAAGACGAAACCCTTATCGGGTCCCGGTTTGATGACGGCTGCGCCGTCGAGCAGGATAGTCCCGCCGTCGCGGGGTATCAGCCCATCGAGGATCCTCAGGAAGGTGGTTTTTCCGCAGCCGCTGGGGCCGACTAAAGAAATAAACTCCGATGGATGAACTTCGAAGGAAATGTCATCGAAGACCTGGATCGGCCCGACGGAACGCTGGCTGTGGAAACTCTTGCGCAAATTTTGCACGACCAGCTTCGATGCCGAAACGATTGTCATGATGCTTTACAACAGACGTTATTCTGAAGCCGCTATATATCAATCAGCGCCACAGTCAAGGTAATGCCGCGGCCGGGAAAGTCCACCTCGGATTGGTGGATGACCTCAACCGCCGCTGCGAATTGGCAGCGTCGGTAAATTATGGAATCCCCAAATGGATGGCGCTGGGCAGGTTAGTCGGAAAGTTCAGAAGCACATCACCGTTGAGGTTCGTAAACAGTGATGCAGGCCGAAGAAACAAACTGTCATGGGTATCGCTGTTTAACGGGAAGGTAAACACGGCGGTTTACCTTCCCGTTGTATGCGCCTAAACTGCTCCCGGTTTCTTATTTGGGGAGCGAGCTGCCGGACTTTGGCAGTGTGCTGTCAGAGTTAGGAAGCCGGGTGTTTGGTATGGATGACGAACTGCCGCGCTCCGGCATGGATCGCATATCGGAGCTCTTATTGACGCCGAGTTTCTCAGCCGTTTTGTCATCCAGAACTCCCGTTACGGGCAGATTGTTGTTCTTTTGGAAATCACGCAGTGCTTGCTGCGTCTTGGCATCCATTCTGCCATCCTCGCCTGGAGTGAGGCCCTTCGCCTTCAGAGCATTCTGCGCTTGGCGGATGTCGTCGGATGTGACGGCCATTTTTTCATCGCTCGGCCGCTGTACTCTTTCCGGAATAGTTCCAGGTTGTCCGGGCATGGGTCCGGTCTGCGGCATACCCGGCGTCGGTTGACCAGGCATCGGGCTCGTCTGTGGCATCCCCGGCGCTGGCTGTCCAGGAATTGTTGGTTGTGTTTCGCGAGGCATGGGCGCTATCGGCCCGCTCGGATTTGTCGGGCCGGTGGATCCGCCCGGAGTGGTTTGCGCGAGCAGTGAATTAGTTCCCAAGCCGATGCTCGCGGATAGTATAGCTGCGGTAACGATTTTTTTTCTCTTCATGTGTCCTCCTTTTTTCGATTTCAGGAATCGCGCGGTCAGCTAGTTAACGCGCAAGCGGCATGCCACGCCTGTGAACAGATAAGAGCTATAAAAAGCAGGACTTAGAAAACGGGAAGCCAATCAGGCCAGGCTCAGTAAGAGCATATCTTCTAACAACTGCTGGCTTGTGTCTGATTTTCCCTAGCCAAAAATCTGTGTGTGTGCTTCAGGGCACGTCAGGCGATCGGGAACAACGCAAGTTTTACTGAAAGATTTTTAGCTTATGCGGGAAAGGATCGTTTAGCTCTCTTTCGCCGATGAACTGCCGGGATTGGTGCCGTCGGCGCCACGGTGTTACAGTTGCCGAGCTCACTGCAGAATTCGGAAAGGCGAAGGCGGATAGGCATCTTTTGCAATACAAGACGGAGTCAGCCGTCAGGTGATCGCACATGAAAATTGGATTGAGCCCACTTCAGGGCCAGGTGAGCTTTGACGAAACCCTGCGCCAGTGCGAGCGCGCGGAAGCCGCGGGCTTCGACTCGGTATGGCTTGGCGAGCATCACAACAATCCGATTTTGCATCCGGCGCCGCTGATCGGATTGGCCGCGATCGCCAGCCGCACGAGCGACATCAAGCTTGGCACCGGCGTGCTCTTGTTGCCGCTCTATCATCCCATGATGGTTGCGGAAGAGGGTGCGATGGTGGACATGATTTCGGGCGGGCGGTTGATCCTGGGAATAGGCGCGGGGTACGCGCCGGAAGAATTTTCCGCGTTTGGCTATTCGCTCAAAGAGCGGGGCAGTCGATTGGAGGAAGGGATTTCGTTGCTGTGCCGATTGTGGACGGAAGAGCACGTCACACATCGGGGAAAACATTATCACTTGGAGGATGCCACTGTCGCGCCACGGCCAGTGCAGCGGCCCAGACCGCCGATCTGGTTTGGCGCCTGGGCTGAAGCGGCAATTCGTCGCGCCGCTCGACTGGGCGATGCCTGGTTCATCGGGCCGTCGGCGAGTCTGAAAGAGATTGCACCCTGCGCGGCTTTGTATCGGCTCGCTTGCGCCGATAGCGGCAAGCTCGATGGCGAGGTTGCGCTGTTTCGGTACCTGTTTGTGGCGCGCACGATGGAAGAAGCGGTCAGCGTGGCGGCCGGTCCATTTATCGAAGCCTTCGAGCGAATGTATTTTCGCTGGCCGCATCCCGTCGTCAAACGTCCAGAGGGGCGGCTGACGATCGAAAGCCTCGCCGAAAATCGAATCATCTTAGGCGATCCAAAAACTTGCATCGATGAAATCGACCGATTCCGAAAAGCATTAAACGTGAAACATCTCGTCTGCAGATTCTCGGTACCGGGAATTCCCCATCATGCGTGCGAGGTATCTGTTGAACTCTTTAGTCGCGAAGTCATGCCTGCTCTGCGATCATTTTAGCCGTATTCTTGGGTTACACTCCATCGCGGCGCTTTCCGGCAGCGAACGATTCGGCTGCCCATCGAACACCGATCATTGCGGCTGGCCTTCTGCGCTGGAGGCGTCTAGGAAACCCGGGGCGAGCGCGGTCGATTCGAGCTTCACTCGATCGCGAACAGCGCGCGTGCGTTGTCGCGAGTGATCTTCTGGAGAATATCCGGACTTATCTGCTGCATATAAGCGCCGATCACTTGCTGCGAGTACGGCCATGTGCTTGCCGGATGCGGATAGTCGGAGCCGAACATCACCTTATCCGGAGCGACCACACTACCGACCATACGCACACCAATGGGATCGTCGACAAAGCTGATCCAGATCTGGCGGTGGAAATATTCGCTCGGCAATAGTTTAGGAAGCGCGATCGGATTGTCAGCGGCCAGACGACGGCCGTCTCTGGTGCGCTGGTACCAAATATCCAGTCCTTGAATCATCATTGGAATCCAGGCAAGCCCTGCCTCCGCCATGACGATCCTAAGCTGCGGGTGACGATCAAACACTCCGGCAAAAATCAATCCGGTGATCGGCTCGAGAAGTTGAATTCCCGGTGGCTCTTGGGCGAAGTGGGAAGCGACCGCGATCGCTGGATTCCTAGCGCTCCGGTCGTGGTCGTCTACCGGAGTTCTCTTGACCAGGACTGCGAGGTGAAAGCCCACCGGAATGCCGAACTCTTCTGCTAGCGTCCAGAAGGGTTCCCATGCGCGGTCATAAACAGGCGGGGTTGCGCGGGAGGCGAGTATATTGACGTGACGCACTGTGGTTTTTTTTGCGAGACGTTCGAGCTCATGCCGTGCATCACCCGGATCTTCCATTGATAGCTGTGGCACGCCGATCAACCGGCTCGCCGCGGCTGAGCAGAATTCGATCAGCCAGTCGTTGTACGCTGCGTAACACAAGCGCCTGAGTTCCGGGTCAGTAAATGCCATAGGATCAGTGGGCCCGTACATGATCGACGCAGCTGCGCCGTCGCGATCCATGTCAGCTAGCCGCAGAGCCGCTGACGTTGGCCGGAGTTCCCCTTCGCGCATTACGCCACCGCGTTCGATCGCCCACATCGCACCGCTGCCTTGAGCTGCGGTGTAATAGCCGTGCGGGCTGAAGAGCTGGCCTTCCCACGTCCAATAGGCGCCCTTTTCAGTGTCGACTACGCGCGGACCGCGCTCGCGAAGTCGAACGGGCAAACGCTCGGTCCATAAATCCCTGGGCAGCCAACGCAGATCGATATGATCGTCGGCCGAGACGAAGGAGTGCGGTTCATTTGCCATATACAGATTCGATATAGCCCGCGGCTTCAATCTCTTTCAAGATCGAGTTGTCGACAAAATCTTTAGGATCAGCATCTTTGGCTTTCGGCAAATCTTTGGCGAGTGCATCCAAGGTGTCTTTGATGGCTCGCGTCGATGGATACGGTAGCTTGAGGAAATAAGGTCTGAGATAGCTGTAGCTCTGTTTCAGAACCTCGCGATCGGAAATGCGCGTATGCTTGGCAAGAACGCGCAGAGAGAATTCCTCGTCGCTTTTCAGAATTTTGGCTCCGTCAATCATTGCCATAAGAAATTGCTTTGCTTCCGAGCGATTTGTTTTCAAGGCGGCTTTCGTGACCCCCAAACCTGACGAGACATAGTCGACACCGAGGGTCGACATATCGAATAGAATTTTGAAGCCCGCTTTTTGCGCCACGAATGATGACGGTGGTGATAATGTCCCAGCTTGCACAATCTTCGCCTTGAGCGCGGCGACAGTTTCCGGCACGCCGCCAACGCCCCGAATCGCAACGTCCTTATCGGGAATCAGGCCAGCTTCTCGCAGGGCGAGACGCGTGGCGAAGTCGGTTGAACCGCCGATCCCGGAAACGCCGATAACTTTTCCCCTCAGATCTTGAAGGGAGTTGATTTCCGGCCCGCTGTGCATCGTAAACAAGAGTTTGTCGCTGAAATTTGCGATCAGCACGGCGTCCGCTCCTCCCAATACCGCCGCCGGTACTGTGCGGCTGGACACGCCTTGGGCAAATTGCACTGAGCCACCGATGAGCGCTTGAATGGTCCGGGCACCTGTCACAATGTAGCGCACCTCCAAGCCGTGTCTTTTAAAAGCGCCTGAATCGATGGCAACAAATAGCGGCGCCTGTAATAGCGACACCGCCGGCACGGCGACGTTGACGGTTCTGGACGGTGCTTCGGCAGAAAATATGCTTGCCGACGACGTGAGCGACAGAGCCAGCGTTAAAACAAAAATTGTCGAGTGCTTCATCGTAGTCGATAAGAAATCAGCTATTTTTTTGCGCTCAGGTCTTTGGCCGCCTCCAAAGCAGGGGCGAAGTCGAAGATCGTCGTGGGTGACATTTCCGGTTTCAGACCAGCCGTCGAGCTGAGCATTGTCAGATAAGCCTTAGACTGTTCCTCTGTAGGCACGCAGTTTTCGGAAAAGGTGTCGCGCACCGAATCGTACGCTTTGGCGGCTTGCCCGGCATTGAGAGTCATCCATTTAGCAATCACGGCAATGGTAGCGTCGCGCTGTGTCCAGGTGTATTCGATACCTTCGATGGTTGCCTTGAGAATCTCCTCGACTTCTTGCCGAGCGGTTTTAATTTTTTCGTCCGTCGTCGCCAGCCCCGCTTGAGGGATTTGCAGTAT
>DATBEY010000186.1:0-3495 GCA_036558765.1 Binatia bacterium
GCAACCGGTAGCTTTAGGACGACAATATTTCACGCGGCGCGACGCCGATAATGTAGTGGTGTTTTGCCGGTCCAGCGTTTGAACGATCGGTTGAAAGCGCTTACTTCCGAGTAGCCCAATAAAAAGGCGATTTGCGTAAGCGTATTTTTCCAGTCTTTCAGGTATTCGAGGGCCAATCGCTTTCGCGTATCCTCGACCAAGGTTCTGAAGTCAATCCCGAACCGGCTCAGCTGCCTCTGTAACGTACGAGGGCTGCACGCCATCCTTTTTGCGACCTGAGGGAGGCTGAGATCCCCCTCATTGATGCTTTCCGCAACCTTGCGACGAATTAGCGCCAATCGTTGATCCTCCTTCGGTAGTTGACTCGACAAGTTATCTAAATAGCGGTGCAACACCTTTAGCAGTCTCGGGTCAGCGGCGGGAATTGGTTGCTCACAAAACTCGCGCTCTATCACCAACGCCGTGCTCGAGCATGCGAATAGGACGGGCGCGTGAAAAAATGCGCGATGGGCCGAGACGTCGATCGGCGCCTCATGGATGAAATGTACTTCGCGGGGATTCCATTGGCTCCCCACCATCACTCTCAAGACGTTTACAGCGACAGCCATACCGTACTCGACGAACTGACGCAGTTCCTTAGAAGCCAAATTCTTCAGGTCGTACTGAAAGTGGTTCAGTCCATTTGCTTCTTTCCGCAAGCTGATCTGAGCCGCCTCGTTATGCAAATGAATATAACGTGCGGCGGTTTCGAGGGCTGCGCCAACCGTTGGTGAATTGAAAACCGCATAGGCGAGCGCTCCGATATTTTTTGGATTAGACCGCGCTCCAAAGCGGAGCCCGAAGACGCAATCACCGCTCGCAGCTGCAGCACGGTCCAAAGCGCGGGCGAAAAGCGCGCAGGGGATGAACCCCTCAGGGTTCCCGAGGGCGGCGCGACTTAAGCCGATGTCGGCAAGAACTTCATCTGCGTTTGCGCCGGCCTCTGCGACGGCTTGAACCAAGCCAATGGTCACGCTGCCCGAGATCATAGGTGGTGCGTGCATGAAGAACCTTTCGAGGCTGTCTGCCTGATTTGGCGTTAACTGTCAATTGACCGTCGCAAATAGTCAAGAAAAACCTCCGAGCAATCCTTAGTTGATTATTCGGAGGTGACCATGAATTTTCAACTCAAACTGTTTAATTGGCAAGACCAGGGGAATCATCTCATCGTGCTCGCGCGCGGCTGCCTGGAAAGGACTTCCTTCAGAAAGCTCTTTGATGAAATCGTAATAGCGACGCAGGGGCTCACCCAATGCAAGGTGCTCGTCGACCTGTCCGACAGCACGTACGCCATTGACAGTGTGGAGATCGAGGGCCTTGTCGGCGAACTACCGCTGGATCGCTGGGGGCCGGCCAATCGGATCGCGTTTGTCTCCGCTCCGGAAAGGGCCGATTATTATCGACTCTATTTCTTGCGCACGGGCCTAGTGGCCCGCGGGCTCACGGCGGGTGTTTTTCATAACTCAAAGCTCGCGATCGATTGGCTCGCCGGGATAATCTAATGTGGCCGCCAATTCTTGAGATGGTCAGCCAAAACGAGGTGCTTTCTCCGCCCTAGAAGCTTGCGACTAAAAGCCTCCCCAATCCCATTTGTCTTTTTCAAGATCGGTGTTGGTGAAGTGGATAAGAATTAAAATGGTATAGTCGTTATATTCGCTATGACCGATCGCAGTTGCTCCCTTCTCGATTAACGTGCCGCTGTCTTCGTCGATAAAATAAGTTTCAAGTGCAACATGGCCGCTGTGGCGAATCGTCCTGAACAGCGGAATTTCCGATCGTTACGCCCAGAAAAGGTACCGTGAAACTGGGCGCGCCAACAAAAGATTGTGCTTGGTCGACCGCGAGAACTGGCGCGAACACTTTGAGCCGCACCTGTGCCTGCCTCGGCTCGGAACGATCTGCACCTGATGTGCTTGCAACCAAGCTATAAGGAATTCCTTTGCAAGTCTTTGTCCGGTGTCAGACCGAAAAACTCAACGCTCACGCTCGCCCCATTCAGCCGTTGAGTATTAAATCTATCGAAACCACGCTCCAAGGAACTCACAAGCAGCTGTTGCTCGATGCTAGACCGTGACGTAGTGGTCACCTGCGTTGAAACCGCAAGCTAGTATCTGCTGCAAATTTGCTACTCATCGACGCTTCGAAAATAGTCCATACCGCACCTGGCCCGCGCTCTTAATCAATTGCGACAAATAAGCTATTAGTTCTTTGCAGAATTGATAAGGCTGATCGGTCTGAGTAGGGAAAATAGCCCAGTTACTATGTTCTTCAGCGCGGATTTATTTTTGCGATGTTTCTATGCGTCGCGGCCTGCGCTTTGACGCGCGCTCAAGCAAGCGAAACATGCGGTCATTCAGTTTCTTTGTGGGGCGAGTCCTGAGGGCCCTATTTCTTTTTACGGCCATAAGCGCTGCCGTCGCCGGCGAAGCACCGCCGGCTAAGCGAGTGTTGATCATTTCGACGGGAAGCCGCCTTGCGCCGGGGTTCATCATTGTTGATCAGCAGTTGCTCGGAATATTGGGGAAGATTCAATCGCTACCGATTGAAACTTATGCTGAGAATCTTGATCTAGTTCGCTTTCCGACCGAACGTTATCGTCTGATCTTCAGAGACTATTTGAGTGCAAAATACAGGGAGAACCCTCCTGATCTCGTCATCCTGATTTATGTAGGCAATTTGGGAACGTCCGGAACCCTGCTACCGGAACTCTTTCCCGACACGCCAATCATTGTCGCGGGCTTTACTGAAGAAAAACTCCATCCGGACCAGTTTGGCAAGAAAGTCAGTGGATTGGCTCAGCGTCTCAATCCTCAAGCCACGCTGGAATTGATCACTCGATTGCAGCCCGAGGTAAACCGCGTCGTTGTGGTCAATGGGACGGCAGAGGTCGATCGCCAAGTGAAGGAAAAAATCCAAGACGCTGTGCAGCCGTTCAAAAATAAGATGAAAGTGGAGTTTTGGGACAATCGTACTATTGACGAATTGCGGGAGGCTGTCAAAGTTTTGCCGGCACACACAGCCGTGCTGTTCGGGCAGATGTTTCGCGATAGCGCCGGGCATGCTGTGATTTCCTCAGAGGTGGCTCGAAGTCTCGCTCAGGCGGCGAATGCGCCGATGTATATCATGACTGAGACAACTTTGGGCTCCGGTGCGGTTGGTGGATCGCTCGCCAGCATCGAGGCGTTTGGCAAACGGGCGGGAGAGCTGGCGCGTCTGGTTCTGACCGGCACGGATATAAACTTGCTGCCCTTTGAAATCCGAACTGATACGGCTCCGATATTCGACTGGCGCGCTTTGAATCGCTGGGGCATCCCCGAAAGCCGCCTGCCGCCAAATAGTGTCATTCGGTTTCGTCCATCTTCGTTCTGGGGAGAATACCGCTGGTACGTGCTCGGTCTCCTTATCGTTATATGTTTGCAGACCGCAATGATCGCCGATTTGCTTTCACACCGGCGT
>DATBEY010000187.1:0-6852 GCA_036558765.1 Binatia bacterium
TAGAGATCGACCGAACTTGCAATGAGTCTCATAATCGGCGAGGCATTGTTTAACGCATCGTGTTGCTTCCTCGAGGCTGCGAAAACGAAATAATCCGGCGGCATCCGGAAGAAATCGGCTGGTGCCCGTGTGCTGGACAACCGCTGGCTTGCCGCTAGCCAAATAACAGAGCGTTCGGTTGCTCAGCCAGGCATTTTCGAGTTTCAAACAAGCGGGTTTGGCGCAACTAAATTCACCAAAGGAATCTTGAATGTAGCACTGGTAATCCCATGGGGTCGCGGCAACTTTATGAGCATCAACGACACTCCAGCCCCGGGCTTCGAGTGCTGTTCGCTGTTCATCCTCCGGCAATAGGTCGAGAGCCAATTGGAACGGGTGGTCGATAAGTTCTGGTATATCGAGAAATGGCAGGAAGCCACTGCGCTTGTCATCCCGATGAGCGTGCGCGTTTTCCTCTAACCAGCCGCCGGCATACCAGTGCGCTACGGTCGTAAACGACGCGTCGGCGCTTGCTTCGCGCACTGGCCACCAATCGAGAGCGACGCATGGAGAAATATAAATCCAATTCAATCCGAGATCCGGGATCCGCGTTCCCAGGTGCCCGATCGTCTCGCCGGTGGTAAAGTAAACATCGTGCGGCGTCAGATGGATGCGTCCTTTGCTGATCCAGAACTGCGATAAACCAGGATCGATATCGAGCAGTGCTGATCTCCTGAAGCGCTTTACAATATGCAAAGGCGTGTCATAGCGAAATTCCAGCAAAAGATCCGCGCGCGCGGCGGCATCCACATCCATACATCCCAGCGCTGCTGCATCCAGAGGCGAGGTCTCGTCACAAGAGTAGAGAGCCAGACAATTCGCGAGATCGTAGCGATCCAATCGAAGCTTTAAGGCGGAAACCTTGGCTTGCACTTCGGCAACGGGAGAATTTGCCGCTACGGCTTCGAGCCAGATTATGTTACAGCCGATCGCATGAAGCCCGAGGGCCCAATTCAAATACTCCCATAGATGACCGCCGCCCTCCGGGTACTCCAGCGTTCTTACGGGCGCGATGCAAACCGTGATACTCATCTCTTGCGTAAGGATCAGCGCTGGCCAAGATGGACTTCCAAATCTCGATTTTCGGCATGCGGATGAACTGTAGCGAACGTGAATGGATCTCCGATGGCTTTTGCAACATCGGATCTTATGAACGCGATTTGTCCTTTTTCGATGCCGAGGAGCAGATCGCAGTTTTTTAGCGTGGAGAGACGATGGGCGATGATAAAGACGGTTCGGCCGATGCTGAGCCGTTCCATAATCTGCATGATTTCTTTTTCTGTCTTGATGTCGATGGAACTCGTCGGCTCGTCCAAAATAAGAATCGGCGCATTCTTGAGAAAAGCTCGAGCCAAAGCAATTCGCTGACGTTCTCCGCCCGAGAGTTGCATGCCGCGCTCGCCGACCAGAGTTGCGTATCCGTCCGGCAGTCGAGAGATAAACTCATGCGCATGAGCCGCTTTTGCAGCCTCAATGATTTCACGTTCCGAAGCGTCGGGACGTGCATAGGCAATGTTCTCGGCAACGCTCGTCGAAAACAGCACGGATTCTTGCAGTACGATGCCAAATTGATGACGCAGATCCGCGAGCTTATAGTCTCGCAGGTCGACGCCATCAAGCAGGATCTGCCCTTGAGTCGGCTCGTAAAACCGCGTCAGCAGACTCACGAGCGTTGACTTGCCTGCGCCCGTCATTCCCATGATACCCACCCGGGTCTTCGCCTTGATTTCAAGCGAAATATCGCGCAAGACCGAGTGCTCTCCATCAAATGCGAAGCAAACATTTCGGAACGTAACCGCTCCTTCGGCATGGGGCAGGGGAACTCCATGCTTCTTTTCGACGACGTCTGGCGCTTGATCCAAAAGTGAAAAAGCGCGCTCCGCGCTGCTGAGTGATCTTTGCGTACGCGATGTCATTTCGCTAAGAGAGTTGAGCGGGCCGAATAACTGCGCCAGATAGGACGTGACCAGCATCAACGTACCCAACGTTAGCGTCCCTGATTGGACATGTTGGATGCCGAGAAATAAAACGGCAGCAGTCCCGGTTGCTGTCGCAATCCCGATGACGACGTCATAGGCACCTTCTGACCAGGCCCCGCGAACGCGTGCCGAGAGACTCTCGCTCGAATGGCGCACGAAGCGGTCGCGCTCGCGTTCTTCCTGGCCGAAAGCCTTAACGACGCGCAGCGCGCCAAGGACTTCCTGCACGACCGAGAAAGCGGAATTTTCAAAATGGGTGGCATTACACCAGTGGTCACGAAGGCGCGGGTTGAAGGTTCGCGCTCCGAGATAAAGAATCGGTGCAACAGCAATAGCGACGAGCGCCAGTTGCCAGTCGAGCATTGCGGTGATGTAAGTCATGCCGAGGACCGTCGCTGCGGACGCCATAAAAGGAATGGTTCCGTCAACTGCGATCCACTGGATCGCGAGCGCGTCGTTCTGAATTCGGTACACCGAATCGGCAGTGCCTCTCGCATCGTGGTAGGAAACGGATAAACGTTGCACGTGGTCAAACAGTTTTGTTCGGAATGCCAGAGTTAGCTTTTCACCTATGTATATACGCAACAATAAAGTTCCGAGCCGCTGCAGGCCGGTGAAAAGGGCGATGACAATGATCAGGACGGCAACGAATAAAAGCGTTCCATTGGGTGAACCATTGAGCGCGTTCGGTATCCACGGGCCTAAAAACGCCGGGAGCGGATGAGCGCCAATGACGTTGTCGACGGCGATTTTTAACGGCAAGGGAATCAGCAAAGCCAGCGGAGTCGATAACAACGTCACAAAACAAAGCGCGCCAATATGCGGCCAATAGGGCCGAGCTTCGACGAGTAAACGACGGTAAAGCTCGAAATTATTGTATTTCTTTTTTTCCATCTTGAATCGCGTCCGAGCGCTGAAAGGTGTGAATCACTGCGGCGATCGCGCTCCCACAGCCGCGCAGCGTATACGTCGTCAGACAAATGGTTGAGAGAGCCAGCACGAAGCACGCTGCCCATGCACGATCGAATGCTGCCAGAATGAAAAGACCAAAGACAAAAACCAGAGGAAGAATTTCAAAGAGAGAACATCTGGGCCATAGCCGGAGCCGGACGAATTGATTACCGGCGCCGTGATCCTCAACCGCCATTAGCAACCGGGCGGCGCCAGGAAACCCCGCGCGCACTTCCAAATCCCAGCGGTCGTAATCGCCGCCACGTCGAACGTAAGCCGCCGCTCGACGCAAATCCGTCTCGAAGGATTCCAACCTTTGATTGGGATCGCGCCAATACTCTGTCCAGACAGCAAATTTTCGCGGCCAGGGCATAATGAAACCCGACGCGACATAGCGCCAAAACGTCAGACCCGAACGCAGCCGTCCCGTGAGCCGCGCCAACGGCTGGAGTAGATGAAGCAGTGCGGTGATGCTGCGCAGTTTGATCAACTCCAAGCGCGACCTTCCTGATGCTGGAAAACTAACTCGTAGTGAGCTCAACACGGCCTGACAAATCGGCGCGTAAAGCGCCAAGATCAAAAGAGGCAGAGCGTAGAATAATGGAAACCAAAGAAAACCAAGTGCGCAAATCGGGGCAAGCGCGGCGACGGCCAAGTACCATTCCGGCATGGATAGCCATGATTCCAATGTCCCGGCCGGTCCCTGGTAGATAGACTGGAAAGGCGCGCTACCCCATACACCGTGATAAATACGTCCCTGGCTCCAGGCTTTGTATTGATGCCCATTTCCGTAAACGCGTCCTGCCCATGTGACGTGACCCGCGAGGTTATACTTCTCTGGCCATTTCTTTTCGAGAAACGATTCTGCCTTGCCGTAATTGTACTGTTGTTTCCAGTAGGCCCGAATCGAATTACGACGGTGATGCCAAACCATTGCGCCCGGGCTGTAGCCAAGAGTCCATCCCCTTTGCTGTAGCCGCCAGCAAACATCGACGTCGTCACCGGCGATGCGGAATTGCGGATCAAAACCACCGATCGCTTCGAGGGCGACTTTGCGAAAAGCCATGTTGCAACCGGGTATGTGCTCGGCCTCGCTGTCGGACAGGAGGATGTGCACCGGGTTTCCTGGAGAGTGAGCAACGCACTCGGCGATGCGACCGTCGGTGACAGGGGCTATATTGGGTCCGCCAACGCCCACATGGCGTGTGTTCATGAAAGTTCCAGCCATATATCGTAGCCAGTGCGGATCCGCAGATGCGTCATCATCGATATAGGCGACGATCTCTCCAGTCGCTCCTTTGAGTCCGGTATTCCGAGCGGAAGAGAGCCCGCGATTTTCGGTCGTGATCACGCGAAAGCCATAGCTCGTAGCAATCTCAGCGGTGGAATCAGTTGAGCCATCATTGACTATGATGACTTCGTAGTTGGGGTAATCGAGCCTCAACAGGCTCTCGAGGCATCCCGCGAGAGTTCGGCTGCCGTTGAAGGTACAGACGATTACGGAGATTTTTGGCCACGGCAATTCCTTTGCCATGGGAATTTTTGTGAACACCTCACGCACCGCTTTGAGCGCGGGTTTCGGACGTCGGTCCCGAGCAGTAATGCCGAAGGCCCAATCTTCCACTTCGGCACCCGCTCTGTGCCATTCATCAGTCCAGGAAAATATGAAAGCTCCGGCACAACCCGTAGCGAAAGTTGTCCGAAGTTGCCAATCGAGTGCATGGGCTTGCATGGTCTCGCCGTTTCGCAAGCTGTCGAGGCCGATCTCGCTCATGAGCAAAGGTCGATCGCCGGCGATGTTATGAAGTCGCGCCAAATAGGCTTGGAGCCGATCCTGTGATTCGAGGTAGACATTAAAAGTCACGAGGTCCAAGAAAGGCAGGTGAAGGTATTCGGTTGTGGGATAATTCACGTAGGTGACAAGAGCGTCGGGGTCCACTGCTTTCACAGCCCCGTACAAATGTGCGAGGTAATGTTCGACTCGTTCCCGTCCCAGCCATCGAACGAGCGGAGCTGTGATCTCGTTACCCAGCGCATAACAAAGCAGCGCGGGGTGTCCGGCGCAGATACGCGCTTTGTTTTGAATTATCTCCGTAATATCCGGAGCTCCCTTGCGATCGATCAAATAGCCGGCATATTGCTCCGCGGAAAGTCCTACCATCACGCGAAGGCCGTGCTTTTGAGCAATATCGAGAAGCTCGCGGCGCGGTGTCGTATGAGGAATGCGAACGGCATTTAGTCCGTTCGCTGCCATCAAAGCAAAATCTCGGTCCAGAACCTCGCTACTCTCGTACTCGCCACCGCTTGGCCCCGGTTTAAACGCTCCGTACGTTACGCCGCGGACCCAAAATTTGTTATTACCAGCGAATAGAAATTTACCTCTGACATTTGGCCGTTCGTTTTTACCGTTTGATGAAGTGAGAACCGTGAGGTCTTTCTTAATTGAACGGGGCGTATCATCGCTCGGTAGGAACGGCTTCCAATAATTATTGAACGGCCTATTTTCTTCAGGGACAGCATCTACCCCATCTAACAATGTGCGACGTAGCTCGCCGAATGACGGCATCGGCAAATTCACAATTCACTGGCCTCCTTACTCTGCGGAAGAATCTGACTCAAGAATGGACGTAACGTCTAAAATGACGAAAACGAGGCGCAACAATGATGCCATTCAGCGACAAAAATATTTCCGTTTGTTTTACAGCGTTTGTTCACCAAAGAGGAACGAAATCACTTCTGTGCTGCAGGGTTTAGCATGCATGCACTCGAAGAATTCTTGCTGCTTAACTGGACTATTTGTTTTAAAAATCCGTGCAGCGCTCGAATAGAAAAGAACACGGCGACGATGGCTGTCGCATCGACTTCTGATGCCAGATTTTTGCGATTCGCATGCAAAGGTAATCAATTTTCGCGGGGCCCAGATCAGACGTGGACATCGCGCTAGTGAAATCGCTCTGAGATCCCAAAGTTTACTTCTATAGAAATCAAATTCTGTAGTTGAAAGCCTGCACGATTACGACTCTGGGTCAGGAATTCATGACTTCTCCGCGGCCCGAGGGCGCGTAAGTAGCTGGTAAAAACAGAACCATATTGAGACATGATTTGTTGGTCGGTTTCTGCCGAGGCTCTAACAACTCATTTGTCTCAGCTGCTTCTTACAACGACCACGGGCGTCGCTTCCGGCCCGAATCGACGATTGCCAAGATGAAGCTCGCGTATCTGATCATTCCTTTCTCGGATCCACCGTCCTCTCTTTGCCGCTGAACTAATGCTGTGGAATCCACAACAGAAGCTTCTACCCGTCGCTGTTATCGATTGCAGTCAGCTTCGACGCGAAAAAAATTGGAAGTCATTCGGAGAATGCTTATCGTGCAGCAGCAGCGTGTCGCGGATCTCTTCCCGCGATGCTTTATTCGTTTGAAAACAGATGAGAGCGCAGCGGGATGACGCCGAAACAGAAAAAATCTATGAGCAGGTACCCTGAGTGTGTTCTGGCGGATTGTGTTTGCTGCCCGCGAGGGAGAGATCTATTTGTGATTTACTCGGACGTCGACCTGGTTTGCTCCGATGCCCGGATGGCTTTTGGACTCAGTTGCCGCCACTAGACTATCTGCGAGTAAATTGGCGACGCACGTGTAGCTCAGGTCGTTCATGTGCAGACCGTCAGCGGAGACGATATCTTCCATTTTGTACCGGCCGCTCGACAGCCAGTACCGCATCAGCGCGAAGCGCCGGAAAACCTCCACGTGCATGTCTTTCGCCACCGTGTCGATGGAATCGACAACGAGCAGGTGGCTAGGGCGGGCGATAATGCGCGGGGAGAACTGGGGGTCCATCAAGATTATATCGGCCTTTGCCGATTTAAGACGACTCACCCCCTCGC
>DATBEY010000188.1:0-9128 GCA_036558765.1 Binatia bacterium
TTCGTACAGGAACCGATGAATGCGACATTGATCGGTGTGCCGAGCATCGGCGCGCCGGGTTGCCACCCCATATGCTCGTATGCTTTCTTCGCGCCGTCAGGATCGGCAAACTCTTCAGGCTTCGGCAGTTTTTCCGAAATCCCGACGGATTGCCCAGGATTGATGCCCCAGGTTACGGTCGGCTCGATATCGCTGCCGTTATAGCTCACGACGTCGTCGTACTGAGCATCGGCATCGGAGGCGACTGATTTCCAATAACTCGCCGCCCGATCGAAGGCCGCACCTTTGGGAGCGTAAGGCCGCCCCTTGAGATAGTCGATGGTCGTTTGGTCCGGATTCACGTAGCCCACGAGGGCGCCACCTTCAATACTCATATTGCAGACGGTCATGCGCTCTTCCATGTTCATCCCATCGATGATCGCTCCGCCGTATTCGTACGCGAAACCTTTGCCGCCCGCGACACCGAGACAGCGAATAATATGAAGGATCACATCTTTGGCATAGACACCCGTGCCGAGCCCTCCGTTGATATTGATCCGGCGCACTTTGAGTTTGTCCATCGCCAGAGTCTGAGTCGCCAAGACATCGCGTACCTGACTCGTGCCGATACCGAAAGCCAATGTGCCAAAAGCGCCATGTGTGCTCGTGTGGCTGTCGCCGCATGCGAGCGTCATTCCTGGCTGCGTTAAACCGAGTTGCGGGCCGATCACGTGAACGATGCCTTGATTCATGCTCTCCAAACCGAAAAACTCGACGCCGAATTGCGCCACGTTTTTTTCCAGTACCTGGATCAATTCTTCTGCCTCGGGATCCAGAAACGGCCGTTTGCGCAAATCGGTGGGCACGATGTGATCGACGGTTGCAAAGGTGCGCTCGGGAAAGGCGATATCCATACCCGCTTCACGCAACATGTCGAAAGCGGGAGCGGTGGTGATTTCGTGGATTAGATGGAGCCCGATGAAAAGTTGTGTCTGACCCGTCGGCAATGTGCCGACGCTGTGAGATTGCCAAATTTTATCGTAAAGGGTCCTTCCCGCCATTAAAAAGTCTCCTTCGCCGGATCATATCGGCCGACATGTTCGACTTCAAGCTGCCGCTGCTGAGCTTGAACCGAGAAATAAAAGATTGAGGATCGAAGATCCCGCGGATCAGTCTCTATCCGCGACCTTTATCTCCACCGTAGATCCACTTGCCCGGATTGCGCGAGTATTCATCGTAGGAGCCAGCACAGGTAATCCCCGGAATCTGTGGAATCCAATCCTCACGCAAGAGCGCGTCGGGGTCACCGTACTTTGCGGCCAGCGTGCGGACGTCAGGATCATCTAAAGCTGTGAGTCTGCCGTTACGAATGATCGTGTACTCGCGTCCGGCCTTTGTGATGATCGTGAAGGTCGGGAAAAGCAAATGAATGTGCAGATGGCCGTAGAGAAGCTTGTTTTCACCGGCCCATTTTTCTTCCGCGGAGCGCCATAGCGTGCCAAATCCCATATGAATCACGCCCGACCGGCGTCGTTCCCATTCGAAACCGCCGGAAGAATGTTTCTCGATTCCACTGGGCCGCATGATTTTGGGATTGGTCCCGATCGCAACTTCCCAGAGATAGAACAAGCCCGGTCGCGGAAAACAGGGGTACTGCGTCGCGCGACTCTCATCCAGCAAACTTCGCCACGCATCGCCGTAAGCCGCGCCGCCAACAACTTTGACGATCTGACCAGCTTCCAATTCAACTTTGACCTGCGGAAAGGCTTTGGAAAAATGGCTGGTAGTGCCCGCGACAATTCCCGAGGCATCTTCTTTGGCGATGATCGGGGGCACTGGATGACCGAAGAGATGGCCATTGCGCGGCGTAGCGGAAAAGCCATAACGCGTGCCATCGTAGTATTCGTCCCAGTAGGTCCAACTGATGTTGGTGCCCTCGGCATCGCTGAGATGAGCGCGTCCGCCCCGTCCGTACTCCCAGATAGGATCCCAGGTCTTTTTGTTGATCAACAAGTGCAAATCGAGCGGATACGTCGTCGAATCCTGCAAGAAATGCTCGGCCCGAAGCCAAGGGATTTGTTCATAACGAAAAGTGGTTTTTGGAATCGGCCCACCCTTGCCGTGGATTAACAAATCGTAACCGCCGCGAAGCGCGAAGTCTTCGATGTAGGGCATACCTTCCCAACGGCGAGGATTTTTGTCCCAAGGCTCGCGCCGCATGATGACTTCGACCTCATCGGTATAATCGAAGATGCGGTCCGGATCACCCATGTCGGCCACCAAGATGTCCACATGCGCGCCCTTTTCGCGGAGCGCCGCCGCCACCGCATGCGGCACATCCAGGTCGTATTCGCGATCGATAGCGATCAGGATTCTATGCCCCGCTTTGGTCTTGTCATACCCGACAAAACCTATATGGCTGTCGCGGTTCTCGCGCGAGTCGACAAGCTGGCGCGCGAACGGCATCAGCTCGGAAATGTCCGCCGTGCGCAGCCCACGATTACGGAGCTTCAATTCTCTGGAAACAGAATTGCTGATACCAACGCCATCATCCGCTGTGTCACACATGCTTCCTCCCAGTGAGGAGTGAAGGGGTAAGAGGAGCCCTAACTTCTCACCCCTTACTCCTTACGGTTCTCATAAACACTGCTCCTTCAGCCAATCGACGATCTCGCATCTTTTGGCAAACCAAAGATCCGGAAACGATTTAGCGTATTTGATGCACTCGTCGTAAACTTTGCCGGTGGCGGGAAAAGCCATCTGGCAGTGCATCGCCAAGGTCAGCATCTTCGGTTCATCGGCGGACTCCTCGTAAAGAATATCAAATTCGTCTTTGAAGGAATTGAACACGTCCCGTGCGGTAATCCCACGCCGGTACATGCCCGTATCGTTAAGTCCGCTGACAGCGTTCTTATAAGGAACAACAATCATGGTTTTGCCGTTGATGCTCACAGGATAGGGATTGTCGTCATTGACCGCATCGCCATGCCAGGCAAAGCCTTCATCGGCAAGAATTCCCAACGTCCGTTCCGTGTGGCGCATGCCGGAGGTGAGCCAACCGGTGGGTCGCACGCCGAGAAAATTTTGGAACATGCTCGCACAGGTGCGGATCTCTTCCCGCTCCTGCTCCTCAGTCAGTTGGGTCAATTGAATGTCTTCGGCATAGGAATGGCCGACGATTTCATGCCCGCGCTCGTGCACTGCCTTAACGGCTTCAGGATATCTCAGAATGCAGAGCGCGTTGGTGTTGAACGATGCCTTAACACCGTACTTGTCCAAAATCCGCAGAATGCGCCACACGCCGGTTCGTCCGCCGTAGTCGTTTTCACTAGCGGTACGGCAATCATACTGCGAGATAACATCGTCTTCCTTGATCGGATTGGAGCCGCCGACGTGATGGGTGCGTCGGTGTTTGGCGTTGGGAATCTCTGTCCAGGCCTCAAGGTTCCCTGCCAGCGCAATCGCCATGCGCGCATGATTGGGCCATTTGATCTTAAGTTTGCGAGCCTTGGAATAGAGATCGTAAAAAGTATCGTGCTGCGGCATCATTGTGCGCGAATCCTCCTCATTGACTGGCGGTCTCGTTAGCGTTTCGATATCTAAAACAGCGAAAGCCTGTCAACAAGGCATGCTAATCAAAAGTGCGTGTTTAATAGTTCACCTTTACTAAAAACAATCCGTAAGGAGGAGCCGTCACGCCTGCCTTCGTCCGGTCGCGTGCTTCAAGCAATTCTTTGACTGATTCAGCGCTTCGCACTCCGCGTCCCACCTCAATCATCGTCCCAACGATGTTTCGCACCATGTGACGCAGAAATGCTGTCGCTTCGATGGTGTAGATCAACAAATCACCGCGCCGTTCCAATGAATTCTGATAAACTCGCCTGATCGGATGCGCCGCGTCGCAACCTGCGGCGCGAAAAGACGAAAAGTCATGTTCGCCGCTGAGACAGCCGATCGCTTCGCGCATGGCTTCAAGGTCCAACGAATCGTGAATATGCCAAGCGCGATTTAGATGAAAGGGCGAAGGCGTCGAGCGGTTTAGGACGTAATATTTATAAAGTCTGCTCCGGCCGTCGCGGCGTGCATCGAATGCATCCGGCACGATTTCAGCTTCCTTGACCGTGATGCCTGGCGGTGTAAGGGCATTTAAGCCGCGCAATAAGCGATGGCGGTCAAACTCGCCATCGCAAAAGAAGTTCGCCACCTGACCCAGCGCGTGAACACCGGCGTCGGTGCGACCCGAGCCGATTATGCGCGTGGGACTTCCGCGAAACGTCGAGACCGCGTCTTCCAAAACCGATTGAATCGACCGGCCGTTAGGCTGGGTCTGCCAGCCGCAGTAATTCGTGCCGTCGTACTCAACCGTCAGTTTGATATTCACGACAGACTAATTTTAGGTTTCGGAATGCGGCGGCGTGGAGTTCATCGAGACGTTCACGGTTTATATAAAATCTCACCACGAAGTAATTTATGGCCCTGACATCGTCGACGAAATCAAAACGCCCGAGGAAAGATTCTTCGCAGCCCGCTCGAGATCACAATACTGTCGTGCTTGGCATGCTTGGCGTCCTTCATGGTGCAGTGCTACATATAGTCGCGGATCAATATCTCGGCGATTTGCACCGCGTTCAGCGCTGCGCCTTTCCGCAGGTTGTCCGATACCACCCAAAGATTGAGACCGTTGGGAACCGATGAATCCTCGCGAATTCTCCCCACATAAGTGGCATCTTTCCCGACCGCATCGATTGCCATCGGGTAGATATTCTCCTCCGGCACGTCCGCCAAAATCACGCCCGGAGACTCCTGCAGAATTCGTTTCGTCTCCGCTGCCGAAAGCTTGACCACTGTTTCGACGTTCACCGATTCCGAGTGACTGCAGAATACCGGTACCCGTACCGTGGTTGCGGTTATTGGCAAATTCGGCTCATTCAGAATCTTGCGCGTCTCGTTAATCATTTTCATTTCTTCTTTGGTATAACCGTTGTCCAGAAAAGCATCGATATGCGGGATGCAGTTGAAAGCGATCTGATGCGGAAACTTTTCCTTCTCAATCTCCTTGCCATTGAACAGAGCCGCTACCTGCTGGCTCAATTCCTCCATGGCCTTGCGTCCGGCGCCGGAAACGGACTGATAAGTGGAAACCACGATTCGTTTGATCCGCGCCGCATCATGAATCGGCTTGAGCACGACGACCATCTGAATGGTCGAGCAATTTGGGTTGGCAATAATTCCGCGGTTTTTGTAATGCGCAATTTCATTCGCGTTCACCTCGGGCACAACCAGTGGAACGTCAGGCTCCATGCGAAAAAACCCCGTGTTATCCACGACCACGGCGCCAGCCGCGACCGCGATAGGCGCGAACCTGGCGCTGACGCTGCCGCCAGCCGAAAAAAGCGCGATATCGATCCCGGCCAACAAATCCTCACTTAAAACGTCAACCCGGACCTGCTTGCCGTCGAAAGGAAGAAACTGGCCCGCCGATCTTTCCGAGGCCAGCAGCCTCAAGTCACCGACCGGAAACTCGCGCTCTTCCAGAACTTCACGCATCTGCTCGCCTACGGCGCCAGTGGCGCCCACCACGGCGACGTTGTATCTATCCTTTTTCATGAAATTATCCAGCAGCGCTTCGCATGGAAGAGCATTAAGAGTCTCGATTTTCTATACTCGATCTTCGATTTTTTCCCTAACCAAGCGGCCCATCTCACGGCAGCCGACTAACTTACAGCCCGACTCCTGAATATCTGCAGTCCGCCAGCCCTGATTCAACACTTCCTCGACCGCTTTGTCGATTCGATCCGCGGCATCACCTTGGTCGAAGGAATGCCGTAACATCAGCGCCACGCTTAAAATAGTCGCCAGGGGATTGGCCTTATCCTGACCCATGATATCCGGCGCCGTTCCATGCACTGGCTCGTACATGCCCACTTTGCCGCCCAGACTCGCGGACGGGAGCATGCCGATCGACCCGGTTAGCATCGCCGCCTCATCGCTCAAAATATCGCCGAACATGTTGGTGGTCACGACGACATCGAACTGCTTGGGATTCTTGATCAACTGCATGGCACAGTTGTCGACCAGCATGTGTTCCAGTTGCACACCGGCATAACCCTCATCCTTGTGAATTCGCGTCACTACTTTACGCCAGAGTTCCGTGACCTCGAGGACATTCGCTTTATCGACGGATGTCACTTTCCTGCGCCGCTTGAGCGCAGCTTGAAAAGCGACGTGCGCGATCCGTTCGATCTCCGGCGTCGTGTAAACTTCCGTATTAACGCCGCGCTCGGTTCCGTCCGCTAATTTCGTCACGCCTTTCGGTTGACCAAAGTAAATTCCTCCCGTCAGTTCGCGCACTACTAAAAGATCGGTGCCTTCCACCACTTCACGCTTCAACGTCGAGGCTGACGCGAGCGCTGAAAACAATTTTACCGGGCGCAGGTTGGCGAATAATCCGAGCTCCTGGCGCAGGCCTAACAAAGCTCTCTCAGGTCGAATCGAGTAGTCGAGCCCATCCCACTTTGGACCGCCCATCGCCCCGAGCAAAACTGCGTCGCTTTTCTTGGCGAGGTTGAGAACCGAATCGATCAGGGGTTTACCGTGCGCATCGATAGAGGCACCACCGACGATTCCTTCCTCCAATTCCACGGAAAAATCGTAGAGATTAGCAACCTGTCCGAGAACCTGAGTCCCCTCGCTCATCACTTCGGGTCCGATACCATCGCCGGGCAAAACCGCAATCTTGTAAGTCATGGTCCCTGTTTCTCCACTTCTTGATGATAATGCTTGCGGCCGGCCAGCTTGTTAAGCGCGTTGATGTAAGCCAATGCGCTCGCCATGATAATGTCGGTGTGCGATCCCTGACCCGATACTCGGATGCCGTCATCTTCGAGAATGCACGACACTTCGCCCTGAGCGTCGGTCCCCCCGGTGATGGCGTTCACTGAATAGCGCACCAGCTGCGATTGCGATCCGGTAATTTTGGTGATGACCTTATAACAGGCGTCGACCACGCCGTCGCCCGACCCATGGTCGCTGACCTCACCGCCATCGACGCGCATCTTCACCGTAGCGGACGGGATGCCATCCGAGCTCGAATTCACGTTCATGTAAAGCAATTCGAATTTGTCGGGCCGGCCGGGCACGCGCAGAATCTCCTCAGCCACAATCGCCTCGATATCCTCGTCATAAATGTTTTTCTTCTTGTCGGCGAGCTCCTTAAAACGCACGAACGCTCGGTTCATGTCCTCGTTGCTCAAATTAAAGCCCAGGTATTTGAGCCGTTCATCGAACGCGTGGCGGCCGGAATGCTTGCCCATCACCAAGCGATTGCCGGGAATCCCGATTGACTCGGGCGTCATAATTTCATAGGTCTGCTTGTGCTTGAGCACGCCATCCTGATGGATGCCCGCTTCGTGCGCAAAAGCATTATCGCCCACCACCGGCTTATTGATCGGAATCGGAATACCCGTCACCTGGGAAACCAAGCGCGAACTGGGATAGAGCTGCTCGCTGATAATGTTGGTATCCAGGTCGAGATAATTTTTGCGCGTGCGCAGCGCCATCACGACTTCTTCCAATGAAGTATTGCCCGCGCGCTCGCCGATGCCGTTGATGGTGCATTCGATTTGCCGAGCGCCGTTGTGGACGGCGGCGAGAGAATTCGCCACAGCGAGGCCGAGATCATTATGACAATGGGCGCTCCAGATGACCCGATCGCCGCCGGCGGTGCGCTCGATCAAATTCGCGATCAAACTGCCGAACTCTGAAGGAATGGCGTAACCGGTGGTATCCGGAACATTGATCACTTTGGCGCCGGCGCGAATGACTTCTCGAAAGATCTGAATCAAGAACTCCGGATCACTGCGCGACGCGTCCTCAGCCGAGAACTCGACATAATCGCTGTGTTGCTTGGCCTTGGCCACCGCTTTCACAGCCGCTTCGAGAACCTGCTCACGATTCATCCTCAGCTTGTGTTTCAAGTGAATATCGGAAGTGGCAATGAACGTGTGAATTCCGGGATTTTTCGCTTGCTCCACCGCTTTCAACGCGCGCTCGATATCTCCGTCCTGGGCGCGCGCCAAACTGACCACGCGTGGTCGGGTCAATTCTCTGGAAACTTTTCGGACCGACTCGAAATCGCCTTCCGAAGATGCGGCAAACCCGGCTTCAATGACGTCGACACCCAGTTTTTCCAACTGCCGGGCAATAATAACTTTTTGTTCCGCCGTCATGCTCGCCCCCGGCGACTGCTCACCATCGCGCAAGGTCGTATCGAAAATCTGTACTACGTTTTGGTTCTCAATATTTGCCATTTTGTTATCCTCGAGGGTTGATCCGCTGGCTCGCCTAGAAACAAAAACTCCCGCGGCGGAGCCAACGGGAGTACTTCATTCTTACAGACAGAGCCGGAATTTTACGGCATGGGTCGCGCCGCCTCCCGTCTCCTCTCCCGTCGGCGCTTAGGTGTGCCTAAGCACCATAACAAAGGACCAGATAACGTGTACAGTAAGACGATCATAAAGAACATAACGTGCCGTTCAGCAATGATCAGTGTAATCAAAATGAATCCGGAAACCAACATCCATACGGGATGGCGTCTTTTGAGATCGGTATTTTTGAGACTGAAATAGGGGACGTTGCTCACCATCAAGGCGGCAAGTCCATAGATAACCAGTAAGAGCGTCAAGTGCCGGCTCGGTGACCCTTCTCCACCCAAGTAATAGTAAAGCACCACGGTCGACGTGATCATTTGCGCGGCTGCGGGAATCGGCAGGCCGACAAAATGTCCCTTCGAAACACCGACTGCCTGAACGTTGAAACGAGACAGCCTGAGCGCTCCGCAAACGACGTAGGTACATGCCGCAAGCCAACCCCACGTTTCCCAAGGCACCAGTGCCCAGAGATAGACCAGAACCGCCGGAGCCACGCCGAACGAAACGACGTCGGCAAGAGAGTCGAACTCGATGCCAAATTGACTGGTGGTTCGAGTTAGGCGTGCCGCGTAGCCATCGATGCCGTCGAAAACATTCGCCAACAGGATCAACAACGCTGCGTTGATATAATCACCGCGAAATGTCGCGATGATCGAGAAAAAACCACACATCAGGTTGCCGGCCGTGAACAAGCTCGGAATCAAGTAAACCCCGCGTCGG
>DATBEY010000189.1:0-7518 GCA_036558765.1 Binatia bacterium
GCAAGCATGCAGGCTCTCGAAGAAGGCAAAACGAGGTTAACATTGGCGCAGCAAAAGGCAGAAAGCCTGACGCAAGAACTCGGTAGTGAGGGGCGAGTCGATATTTATACGACCACGCCGCGACTGCAGAGAGTGAATGGCGAACCGCTAGCGACGGTCCAAGCCAATCGAGTCATTGCCGGTATAAAAAGTTATGATCTTGCCGACGCGCCTATCGATTACGACCAGAGTCTTGGCGCTTTGGCGCGCGAACAGAATTATCAGCGCATCTACCTGATGACGGATCATCCGGCGGGCAGCCAAGGCGCTATCATTCGGGTCATCTCGGTCGGAAAAGCGCAATCCAATCTCGCCATCACGGCCTTCGACGTGCGCCGCTCGTCCATTGCCGCGACCGGTCTCGAAGCAAGCGCGAGCATCAGCAATTTTTCCAGCCGCAATGAAAAGCTTCGAGTCGCGCTAAAGGCTAACGGGACAACTCTCACGAGCCGCGATGTCATTACCCGAGCTGGAAATGCCGCCACGGTGGTGTTCGAGGGTTTTGCCGCCGACCCGACCTATGAGGTTGAGATCGAAGCTACCGACGCTTTACCTCTGGACAACCGGCGCTATGCTGTTGCACCAGCTTCGCGAAATCTTCGCATTCTCGCCATCACACCCCGGCCGCAAGCAGCCGCAAGCCTCAAATCAATTCCTGGTGTTACGGTTGACGTCGTTTCGCCGGCCGATTACGGAAAAGCCGTTCGCAGCGACTATGGTTTGGAAGTATTCCATTTCGCCGCGCCTGCAACATTACCAGACAATCCCAGTCTTTTTATTCTTCCACCTGAACGCAACTCCATGGTCGAATCCGGTGCTCCTGTCGGGACGGTGCAAATCTCAAGCTGGCGCGAGCCCCATGAATTGACCCGCTACATAAATTTCAGTCTGTTTCGGCCGACGTACGCGCGGCCGCTGAAGCCCAAAACGGCTGGGGATATCATCATTGATAGTCCGAGCGGCCCCTTGGCGTTCGCCCTCGAACACCGCGGTGCGCGCTATCTGTTTCTCGGATTCGATCCTTTACCTTACCTGGGCCGCGAGAATTTGCCGATGTCTATTTTTACTCTAAATCTGCTTGACTGGTTTTTGGATAGCGCCGGAACCAAAGCTCAAGGCACAGCCGAGCCAATCGCGTTCGGCACTGTGGAGGCGGGTGATACTCTTGTAACCCCAAAGGGGGAAAACATTGCGCTAAACGGTCGCGCCACTGTGTTTCAAGATACCTACGAGCAAGGCCTATATGAATGGCGCCAAGGCCGGGAAACGCGCTGGTTCGCGCGCAATCTGGCGGACGAGCAAGAGTCCGATCTGTGGGCCCCGAGCCGGATCGATCTGCATGATGTCGCTAAAGCGCCGGGAACCTCTTCGGCCATCTTTACTTTGTGGCCCTATCTGCTGATCGCCTCGTTGTTATTGTTCTTTTTGGAATGGTTCATCAGTCCGCGTATGAGACGTCTAATGGTACGCCGCCGCGCTGTTCAACCGGCCTAAGCTCATGATGGAAGTCCCTTCGTTTTCGCAAATTGTATTCGCCAAGCCATATTTTCTTTGGCTATTGATCGCATTGCCGCTCCTTTGGTTTCGTCTGAGGGACCGCCGATTGGCGATTGTAATCGGCCGCACTCTAATTCTGGCGCTCATGATTGTGACGCTCGCCGATCCGCAAACCACCGGCGAGGAATCGCACAGCCAGGAGCGAATTTTCGCTTACGATGTCTCCAGGAGCATTCCACCGTCGATGCGCGAATGGATGAAAACCACGCGCGCTGCTCCCACCCCCACTAGCAACGATCGGGTGTTTCTTTTCGGTTCCGCTCCTATTGCGAGTTCAAATGGGCGTGAATTATTGGACGACGCCGCTCAATCACGGTCGGCGGGGGCGGACCCGGAGAAAACCAATCTCGAAAACCTTCTCAATTCTGTCTTACAGCTCCCTCCCGCTACTCGCGACCTGTATCTATTTACCGATGGTTGGGAAACGCAAGGAAATGTCGAACGCCTTCTGCCCGCCGCCGCTGCCGCGGGAATTAAGATCTATCCGATAGTCCCGGCCGGTCGGCCGGCTATTCAAAACGTTGCGGTCACTAAAGTCTTGGCGCCGACACAGGGTAACAGCGCCGAAAGTTTAAACCTCAAGGTGGTTCTCGACAATCAAAATGACCGCACCGTATCGGGTATGTTGACACTCTCTCGCAACGGCCAATCGTTCAAGACCGAGGCCGTTAAGCTGACGCCTGGAAGTCAAACTTTCAATTATCAGGTCACACCCGCGGAAGGAGGCCTGACTGCGTTTCAAGCGAGCTTCAGCGCGCGCGATCCAGAGACCGACCGCTACTTGGCAGACGATCACGCCGTCGCATGGGTCAGTATTCAGTCCAAGGCTAAAGTCTTGCTGATCAATGGCCATAGCGGTGCTGGCCGATATCTCGAGGAGATCATCAAGCGCCAAGGCCTCGACGTCACGGTGCGCACTCCGGAAACCGCGCCGCCGCCAAACGGCTATAAAGTTGTAGTCTTTAACAACCCAGAACGAGAACGTTTCGCGCCTGGATATCTTGCGGCAGTCGAGCGCCACGTGTCGGACGGCAACGGTTTCATGATGCTCGGCAGCGATAATAGCTTTGCGCCCTCGAGTTACCGTCAGACTCCAATCGAAAAAATCCTGCCGGTGGAGCCAAAGGAACCGCCCAAACCGGAAGAGAAAAACCGTGCCGTCGTATTAGTGATCGATAAATCCGGCAGTATGCGCGATGAAAATCGGATCGTTTATGCCAAGGAAGCTGCCAAAGCCGTCGCAAAGCAGTTACGCGATATCGACTTGCTGGGGGTGATTGGCTTTGACGATAGTCCCTTTGTGGTTGTTTATCTGGAGACGATGGCGCGCCTTCGAAGCGTCATCGGGGCAGAAATTGATCGGCTAAAGCCAGGTGGTCAGACCTACTTCTTGCCCGCGTTGCTGGAAGCCAAGCGACAGCTCGAGCGCGCAAATGCCTCGCGCAAACATCTCATCCTGCTTAGTGATGGAGTCACTCGCGGCAGCCAGGGTGAGTTGGTTGACCTGGTAAGCGCAATGAAAAACGACCAAAAGATCACCGTCTCCGCAATCGCAATCAGCTCCGAGGCTGATGTCCGGATCATGAAACGTATCAGCCAGTATGGCGGCGGATTATTTCACCACGTGACAGACCCTTCGACCCTCCCCCAGATTGTCCTGGAGCAGCTGCAGGACAAGTCAAAGGATGAGCAGCAAAACGACGGCCCTTGGACGCCGTATCAGGAACGTGGCTCTGAGCTTCTCGCCGGCTTCGGGGCACGCGCTTACCCATCGGTCCTTGGTTATATGGAAACCGAACTCAAGAAAAATGCCCAAGCGGATCTAACGATCGTCCGACAGGAGCGCCGTTTGCCATTGCTGGCCTCTTGGCGCTATGGCCGCGGCAAATCGATCGCATTGACTACCGATCTGGAAGGCCGTTGGAGCAGAAACTGGATTCAATGGAGTAGCCTGCAGACTTTCTGGGGTCGGCTCCTGGATTGGTTGAGTCCACGTGAGGAAAACTTGGTTCCAGCCCACGAGGTGCGCGTCAATTACGCCGAAACCGGTCCTATCCTCGACCTTTCCATATATGATGAAGTGAGCGCCAACAGCCAGTACAAGTTCGTGGTCACCGGCAAGGGCATCAAACGCGACGGAATCCTCAGGCGGCTCGCGCCGGGGCATTATCAAACCCCGGTACCAATCTCGCAGACCGGCGACTACCGAATCGATATCACTGAGGATCGAAACGGCCGGCCAATCCCCTTCCCACCCATCGGGTATACGCTTTCCTATGATTTGGGCAGCGAAATACCCCGTCCGGAATTCAACCATCAACTGTTGACGCGTTTGGCCGAAGCGACGGGAGGTGAGGTCAATCCTAGATCCGTCGAAAGCCAACCCAAGACGACCATTACTAAAACCTATCAGCCGGTCAAGCAGCCATTGATTATATTGGCTCTCTGTCTTTTCTTGATCGAAATTGCCCTAAGAAAGCTCGCCTACAGCGAACCCGATTAAGAATTGCCTTCAATTTCCAGGAAGTTCCTGCAGATGCCGATGGCCCGATTTTTGGGTTGACAGCGCAAGCGAAAACGGTCTATTAGTTGGAAAACTTATTGACTATGCGCTTGGATTTACTCAGCAATCGGGGCGCGATGCTTGCTCACCCGCAGGTCGCGCCGACTAGAGTTTTCACTTCTCATATCCGAAACCTTTCCTGGCTGGCCACCTTTCTGGCCGTGCTGCTGATCAATTTCGTCCAAGCGCACGCAGCAAAGCAAAAGACTGTCCGCAAGGAAACGGCCAAGGCTAAACCCGTTTCCAATCGCCCTGGCACCGCGCGCCAGTCCAAACCGATTTTTCGCTCACCGTTTTCCACCCTCCCGGACCTGTTGGAAAAACGCGAGCACATGACCGACCGCGTACGCGCCGGAGAAACCGTCGCCCAATTTTTAGCGCGCTATGGCCTTTCCGCCGCTGATCGACAGTTATGGAGCCGCTCAATCGGCCGTGATTTGGGTCGACAAACCCTACCGGCGGGTCGTGACATCCACCTCTACTTCGCCAAACCGACGTTTCGCCGGCAAAACCAGCTGATTCCTGGACAATTGAAAGCCTTGGAATTGGATCAGGACGATGCTTCTACACTGGCATGGGAAAAAAGTGTCCGGGGTATTCTCTTTCAGAAACGCGAAAAACCCTATGACGTTGAAGTAAAAACCGCCAGTGGCTCGGTCGAGACATCGCTCTTTGAGGATGGTCGGCGGGTCGGTTTGCAACCCGCGCTACTTTCTCAATTGGCTGACATCTTTACCTGGGACATAGATATCGAAAAGGACATCCACCAGGGTGATACCTTCAAGATTCTGTACGAAGAGCGAAGCCGGAAAGGACAGGCGAAATCGGCGCTGCGCATTTTAGCCGCCGAGCTCATCAATGCCGGGCAAAAGCTGACCGCGATTTACTTTGAAAAACAACACGGCGAAGGAAATTATTACAATCTTGAGGGCCAAAGCCTCGCCCGATCCTTTTTGCGTTTCCCGCTTGAATTTACCAGCATTACCTCTCACTTCACCGAATCTCGATTTCATCCTATTTTGAAAACCAATCTGCCCCATACCGGCGTCGATTTCGCCGCACAGCGAGGCACTCCGGTTCGCGCCGTTGGCGATGGCGTGATCGCGGAGGCAGGCTGGAATGGCGGCTACGGTAAAGCGATCGACATTACTCACGACACCACCTACATGAGCCGCTATGCCCACCTCGACAGTTTTGCGCCGGGGATTAAAGCCGGAGCAGCGGTGACCAAGGGGCAAATCATCGGCTACGTCGGTTCCACGGGAAGAAGCACCGGCCCTCACTTACATTTCGAGCTTTACAAGGATCAACAATACATTAATCCCCTCAGTGTCGATTTTCCCGCCGAAGAAAGCATTGAGCCTTCTTTGCAGAAGCTTTTCGAAAGCCAGACACAAAACTACTTGGTCGAGCTTTCCACCTTGCCTCAGTCGTAATTCGCTGCCGCATAATCCGTTTTGATCGGCTCTATGAACGTGCTCGTTTCTCGAGACCGTTCCGCTAGCGTAGATGTTCCTGGTTCTATTTTTCTGGTATCCAGAATAAGAGTCACTTGTCATGATAAAAACAGCCGCAATTCTTAGCACTGGCGACGAGCTCACCACTGGCAAGGTCGTGGATACAAACTCCGCGTTCATAGCTGACCGGCTTTTTTCCATGGACATCAAAGTCGCGGCAGTATTGAAAGTCGGTGATGACCGGGAAAAGTTGCTGTGGGCTATGCGGCAAGCCGCTGGCTTAGGGGAGGTCGTGATAGGAACTGGCGGGCTTGGGCCGACGGCGGATGATTTAACCTCAGAGGTGGTTGCAGAGTTCCTTGGCTGTCCACTGGTGCAGAATGAAGAAATTGCCGCGGCGCTCAAAAAACGTTTCGAGGCACGGGGTATCCCGTGGACAACAAATAATCTCAAGCAGGCGCTGTTTCCTCGGGGAGCAGAAATTCTTCCCAATCCCGTGGGCACTGCGCCCGGATTTCGCGTCAGCCTAGGGGAAAATAAGAGTCTCTCATGGCTGTCCGGCGTTCCACAAGAAATGACGGCAATGTTCGATCAAACGGTTATGCCCTGGATTATTGCGCTGCGCGGCGGTCAGGATCAAATATTTTCACACGCCTTCAAAGTTTATGGCCTTACCGAGTCGAAACTCGATGAACTCGTTAAACCTGTTGGGCAGGAGCCGGGAATCAAACTCTCCTTTCGCGCTCACTATCCCGACCTGACGCTCCGCGTAACTCTAGCCGGCGCCGGGGAAGAACAACGGCGCTTTATCGAAACGTGTAAAAGAATCCGCCTGATACTGGGATCCCATATTTACGCTGAGGGCGATACCACTTTGGAGGAACGGGTTGGTCAACTTCTTAGTGAACGACATCGGACGCTGGCTTTGGCCGAGTCATGTACCGGCGGTTTAATCAGTCATCGCATCACGGGGATCGCGGGAAGTTCTGCCTACTATCTGGGAGGTGTTACGTCGTATGCCAATGAAGTTAAAATGAAACTTCTCGGCGTTGGAGCGACGACATTGGAGAAATACGGCGCCGTCAGCCGAGAGACCGCCCTGGAGATGTCACGCGGCATTCGCGAGAGAACTGGCGCCGATTTCGGTCTAAGCGTAACCGGCGTCGCCGGCCCCAGTGGCGGCACTGCGGAAAAACCTGTAGGCACGGTTTGGATTAGCATCGCACAAGCAAAACAGCATGAAGCCAAATTGTTCCGCTTTCACGGCGATCGCGAGCGCATTATCCGCGCGACCTCGCAGGCCGCTCTGAACTGGCTTCGCCTCACCATTTCAGAATAAAATTTGTGATTCGCGCTTTTATTGCCGTCGACCTCGATGATCTTGTGATCGAAAAAATTTGCAACGTCGTAGAAATTTTAAAACCGCGCATAACCGAAATCCGCTGGCTCAGGAAAGAAAACCTTCATTTGACGCTCAAGTTCCTCGGCAATATTGCCGAATCGCAAGTCGAACCTATTGCCGCAGCACTCCGGCACCCCGTGGGACTCTTTTCGCCCTGCACTATAAGTGCTAAAGGTTTGGGAGTATTTCCCGACTTCAGACGTCCAAAAATATTGTGGGTGGGATTGACCGGCGATCAATTGGTGCAATTGGCGGCAAAGATCGAATCGGCGTTGATGCCGCTTGGGTTTACGCCCGAAAACAGAGCTTTCACTCCCCATCTAACGATTGGCCGCTGGCGCGAGGGTAGCCGGCCGGCAAAAAACTTGCGCCAGGAAATCGACAGCTTGAACGATTTTGAATTTGGCGCTTGCGCCATCCGTCAAATAGTTTTATTCCAGAGCGTGCTCAAGCCCGAAGGGGCGAGTTACAGTGAGTTGAGAACTATACAGCTCGGCGCC
>DATBEY010000190.1:0-28530 GCA_036558765.1 Binatia bacterium
GTGGTGCCGGCGAAGATCGCATAGCCGCCGTTCCAGACGTCCATCGCCATGCCTTCGATATTGGCGCGGATGTGCTCGGGCAACCCGCCGGTCAACATTTCCCAAGTTTTCCCGCCATCCCGGCTGCGCGCGATGCGGGCATCGGCGGTGTGAAGATTTCTCCACGTGCCGGGTCCGGTTTTGGCACCCGCAACAAACAAAACATTCGGATCCTTCGGGTGAACGAAGAACGGGTCCACGTAGCCGATGCGGAAATCCCGCGGCGTCATGCTCTTCCAGGTTGCACCGCCATCGCTGCTGACACAAAAGCCTGCGGGGGTTTCCGGACCACAGTTCGTCGTCGGCGCGGTGCCGTAAACCTTGCCGGGATCATTGCTTGGAATCAGCACCCGGTGCGCGTCGGGATTTATGTTGTCGATCGTCGTCCAGGTTTGCCCACCATCCGTGCTGCGTAAGAACCCGCCGACTTCGACGGCGACATGAATGATATTTGGATTGGTCGGATGAAACGTGATGCTCTTCGCATGCGCCTGGTGCGGCGGGCCGGGAAACGTCCACTTCTCGACGCCCGGCACCTGGCGTAATCCGGGCAGCTCCGTCCAGCTTTTGCCGAGATCATCGCTAAAATAGAGATGCGCCGGCTGCGTACCGGCGTAGACGCGCGGCCGCCCGTTCACCAGCTGGGTTCCTAGGGAATAAATTTCTTTCTCGCCGATGCCGCGGTCCCGTCTTTCCCATGTTTTACCAAGATCCGTGCTGGCAAATATTTCGCAGCTGTAAGTGCCTCCCAACAATGTCCGAGTATTCGGTTCGAAGATAATAGAGCTGAAGTGCTTTCCCGGCACCATGGTTTCCTGGCTCTGCCAAGATGGCCCACGCTTCTCGAACGCGAATATCCCCTCCACCGTGCCGACGAGCAATTTGTCTTTGGCCACCTCACCTTGCGTGAGTGACTGGCCCCCTGGAGATAAGCATACGAACATAGATTTTGCCTCCTTTCCTGAGTCCTGCATCGAACTGTGACTTAGCGAAACTTTTCTTTAATCGAACCTCACCCACTCTACTTAACCTATCGCGCAGTCGTCAAGACGGGCTTTTCAGTGTGCGTTTCACCTTGCAAAAATCTATACCGCGAACCTTTGTTCCATCGTTCAGTCTAATTCACCCAGATAAGCGCTAGAGATTTCGAGAAAAGGTGCGCGATGCGAAGCAATATGGTTTTCGGCCGATACGCCGAGCGACTGCCCAAGGACCCGCGTTACTATCAAATTGCGGGTTTGTTTTCGCTTTTGCTTTACGGTGTTGGCTGGCTTGAGTTCGACATCGGTGCTTACAGCATTGCAATTCTTCTCAGCACGGTAACGTTCGTCCAGTTTCTCTGCACAAAACTTTTCTCGAGCTCCACATTCGATTGCCGGAGCGCGCTGATCTCCGGTCTGTCTCTCTGCCTATTGCTGCGAACGACCGATTCAACTCTGACGATAATGACAGCCATGATTACGATCGCCAGCAAGTTCTTACTCACGTGGAACGGTAAACATATTTTTAACCCCACCAACTTCGGGATTATCGCCATGCTCGCGCTCACCGGTCGAGTTTGGGTTTCGCCCGCCCAGTGGGGAAGCCAGCTTTACTTTGCATTTATGATCGTCTGCCTGGGCGGTATCGTGATTCATCGCGCCATGCGCAGCGACGTGAGCCTCGCGTTCATTCTTTTCTATGCCGGAATTTTATATTTACGCGCGCTCTGGCTTGGCGATCCGTGGTCGATTCCGCTGAAGCAATTCCAAAGCGGCGCGCTTCTCCTCTTCACGTTTTTTATGATCTCCGATCCCAAGACAACGCCGGATTCGCGCTCGGGCCGAATTTTTTTTGCTCTGCTGGTAGCCGCTGGCGCGGCTTACGTCCAGTTCGTGCTTTATCGAAACAATGGCTTGCTGTGGTCACTGGCGATCTGCTCGATGCTGACGCCGCTGATCGATTACATGAGTCCCGGAAAGCAATATCGATGGCAAATTCCCAATACGGGTGGTCAAGGAGATGTGCATGAAGAAAGCAGCTTGGCTTTTCGCCCTCTCGTTCGTCGTGTTGGTTGATAGTCGCTACGCGTACGCGTTTTGCGGCTTTTACGTCGCCAAAGCGGACACGAAGATTTTTAACAAAGCATCGCAGGTCGTCCTGGCACGCCAGGACGACAAAACAGTCATCACGATGGTGAACGACTTCAAAGGCGACCCGAAGGAGTTCGCGGTGGTGATTCCGGTGCCGACCTTGATCGAGCGCGATCAGGTTAACGTCGGCGACAAAAAAATCATCGACCATCTCGACGCCTACACGTCGCCGCGTTTGGTGGAGTACTTCGATAACGGCCCGTGCCAGTTGCGCGTGCTGCGGGAAATGCAGATGCCCATGGCCGCCTCTCGTTTGAAATCCGCCGACGCGCGCGCCGACGCTCTCGGCGTCATGGTTCAGGCGCAGTATACCGTGGGCGAATACGACATCGTCATGCTCTCGGCCAAGCAGGGTCAAGGTTTGGAAACTTGGCTCAAAGAAAATGGTTATCGGCTACCCAAGGGGACATCGGAAGTGCTCGGCAGCTACATCAAACAGAAAATGCATTTCTTCGTCGCCAAGGTAAATCTCAAAGAGCAATCGAAGCTCGGTTTTAACTACCTGCGACCTATTCAGGTTGCGTATGAGTCGCCCAAGTTTATGCTGCCTCTCCGGCTCGGCACCCTCAATGCGGACGGCTACCAGGAATTATTTATTTACACACTCACACAAAGAGGACGGGTCGAGCCGACCAACTATCGTACAGTGAAGCTTCCCACCGGCATGGACCTGCCCATCTATCTCAAGGATCATTTCCAAAAATTTTATCGCGACATGTTCGATCAACAAGTTAAGAAGGTCGATTTGCGCGCGGTATTTACCGAGTACGCTTGGGATATGAACGGGTGCGACCCGTGCGCTGCTGAGCCATTGAGTTTCGAAGAATTGCGCGGCTTAGGCGTGTTCTGGCTAACGCAGGGCCGGCCGGAAATTGTCCCCAACCCGATGATCGGCGGCGCTCGGGATGTATTCGTCACGCGTCTGCATGTGCGCTACGACGCGGAGCGGTTCCCCGAAGATTTGATGCTCCAGGAGACTGCCGATCGTAGTAATTTTCAGGCGCGCTATGTGCTGCGTCATCCGTGGACAGGCGAGCGCGAATGTCCAGCAACTGAAGAATACCGGCGCGCAGTTTTACGACGTCAAGAAACCGAGGCGCGCCAGCTTGCAGACCTCACGGGCTGGGAGCTGGATGAAATTCGCAAACAAATGGAGCTCGGACCCAAGCCGAGCCCGATTGAAGAAAAATGGTGGCAAAAAATATGGCGCCGATAACAAGCCCGGCCGCAGAAACACCCGAGTATTTGAATGGCTTTAATTTCTTGGCTCACCGCGGCCGAGCGGCTCGCGGCGATTGGCCATAGGATCAGGCTCGGCGCCTCGACCGATCAGCAAACCTCTGACGAAAAGCTGTAGCCGTTCTCGTTCGCTTTGCTGCCACAGTAGAAACTCCACGCCGATGATTCCCTCCCTCACATTGCGAACCGCTCCGGCATCAACGATCACGGGTGGCACATCTTTGGAAAGCTGCAAGGAGAGATTGAGTATCGCACCGGTCTCCACTTTGGCCTGCGTTTGCAGAGTGCAACCGCCCATCGAGACATTGATGACGATTCCCTCACCTTTGATATCCTGGCCGAAAAAAGACACGGGAAAATTCATTTCGACGCGATCGTACTCGCGACGGTCTGTCTCGACCCTGATATAGCGCACACCCCATTCACGATGGCGGAAACGCTCGCCGCAAAGCTGGCACTTGAACGGATAGACATAGAAGTAACTCAATAAAATTTCGAGAATACCGGAACGGGAAACACGCCGAACAAACTCCCGGCCGCAATTAGGACATTTTACTTGAGCCATTCCATGCTGCCCGAAGTTCCGCTTCACAGGACTTTGCCTATGCGAAACTTCACTCGCTGAGTAACTTTTTCATCCGCTCAACGATTTCCTTCGGTTGGGAAACCGCATCCTTGGCGATGGCTTCGAGATCCTCGCCAAAATCCGGATCTGCTTCAAGCTTTCTGGCTTTAACGTCTGCGAGAAAGGCCGGATCGCTCATGGTTTTGCGAAAGGCGTCGCGAAGTATTTTCAGACGCTCAGGAGCGATCCCGGGCGGTGTTATAAACGGCCGACCGAGATCGCCGGAGGCCAATACGGCTGTTACCAAGGATTGCGTGGTCGCGGAGGTCTTATAATCATTCATCAGTTCGAGAAGGGTTGGCACATCCGGCATTTTAACGTCGCGCTTGCGGCCGGTCTGCAACAGAATGCGCACCATGTTTTTCTTTCGCCAGGTTAGAAACGGCTCGCGCGCGAAAAAGGTCGGAATGCTTAAGGAACGGCAAACCACTTCGCCTCTCTCGAACGCAAGGTCCTGTTCGGCTCCGCCCTGGTAGCCCATCACGACGTTAAACTTAGCGCCCAGTGCATCCTCGAGTAATTTAGGGATGAAGTGACCGCTGGTGCCGGTCCCGGTCGCCGAACATTTTGGTGGCTCCTTGGCCTTGCGGACGTCGTCGATGGTTTTGTAGGGCGTATTGCTGCTCATATACAACAGCCACGGCGTGCTTTCAGTCGAGCCCACCCAGCCGAATTTGCTCCAATCGAAATGCACTTCCTTTTTACCCACTAATTGATCGAGGTAGAGCGACGGGCCGATCGATCCCATGGTCAAGCCGTCCGCTTTCGCCACATTGAAAATGTGATTGGCTGCAATCATAGAGCCGGCGCCGGGCATATTCTGCGCAATCAGGCCGGGATTTCCGGCAATGTGTTTGCCCATATGCGCGGCCAGTAACCTGGACCAAATGTCGTAACCATCGCCGGCCTGATATCCAACGACAATCGTGATTGTTTTGCCCTGGAAAAATGGCCCCTCTCCATCTGCTCGATTGGACCACACGCAGATCGATAAAAGGATTGCCATTAGCGTTCGGACGATCATGATTTTCAATATTTCAGATTCACAAAGGTTTGGCGATAATGGTGCGCTTTCAGGTGCACGAACTAGCATAAGGCAACAAGAGCATATTAGATCCGAATCCCGTCGGGACGACAACCACGAGCGATGCGGCGGTCGCTATTCAAGCGTGTTTGCCGCGCGCGCAGCAAACCATGTGGCGAGATCACATTGTGCCTCCTGATTTGACTCGTGTGATGCGGCAATTTGGCGCGCAGACTACCCGATGGGCTTCCGCGCTGTCAATGGCACTAAGGCCGGAAAGCCAGTGAGTGAACAAATAGATTTCGAGAGCGTCAGCTTACGGTTTTGACCAATTTGGATGAGAGAGCCGCCGAGTGATGAAATGCGCTCAATCACCGAAGGCGGCGTTAGGAGAAGAACTTGTAGCAGCAAAAAAATGATCAGGCAAAGAAAGCGAACGCTCGCATCTCGATGCTTTGCCGTGGCGGCGCACCCGGCGGGGTCGCTGGATCTTCGAAAGACGTGTGCGCCGTAAATCTCGCCCGGTTTTTGTCCGAGTCGTAAACCTTGAAAACGATCGCTTCGTCGCGGCGCATTTCGGGAAAATAGATCCATCGATGGTCGGGATTGTATTTGAGCCGATAGGTCTGCCCAACCCGGTGCGGATATCGCCGCTCCGCTATCATAAGGTCCTCGAAGGCGATGCTTCTGGCGTCGGCAAGCGCCAGCGGATTCGATTGGATCGGGCGATTGATAGCCCGCCAAACCTGGATGATGGCGAAGCGGTGCTTCAGCAGCTCATCCGCTTCGTCAGGAAGAATTTCCCGCAGTCTATTGGGCCCGGACCACTCGGTATAATCATTGTGTGCCTGCAGCACCGGGTTGCGGACCAGCTTTTCCTCGCGTTCGGCCTCGTCACCCGAGCGCAGCGCGTGATCGAAGATGACGACTCGCAAAGCGCCCGACTGACTTCGGATCAACTGCTCGATTTCCGGATAGTAGATCGTCTTTAATTGATACTCATCGAAAAAATCCTTCACCTGGGTTTTGTGTTCGACAAAGACGAACCCTTGTTCATCGAGTGAAAGCCTTTCGCCGAGCGCCCTGCCGTTGAGGAGCGGCATGGTTTTCAGTTCCACGGTTCCGGATCTTCGCCCATGAATATTTTTCGGCCCGAAGGATTCATTGACAAGAATTTCGCCGTTATCGACCGTGTAAGGAATTCCGACGGTTACCGCTTTGGACATAAACGGGCTCCTTATTTGATCTCGCACGGGATGACGTCGTTAGATTAACAAGGTTCAACGGCCAATGTAAATGCCGAGATCATGGCGTGCCGAACAGACGCACCGAGTTGTCGTAAAGGATTTTCCTTTTCTGCCGGTTGGACAAGTCTTTGCGCTCGATAATCTTGTGCGCGGAATTTTCGCGCTTTTCCGAGTGGGGAATGTCCGAAGAACAAACGATCACGTCCTCGCCGATCATGGCCAGCTCATGGGTGAGCAATCGATCTTCCGCTTCTGCGGCAACAAACAATCGCCCGGAGGCCAAATATTCTTCAATGGAGCGCTTGGGCAGTGAATCTTTAATCGGCATATCGTGCCGATCGATCGGCAGATAGTGTCCCAAACGGCCGATCATGTAAAAAATCCATTCCGCGCCGAACTCCAAAAACGCAACCTTAAGGGATGGAAACCGATCGAGAATGCCGTCGCCCACAAGCGCGACAAAAGCCAGCTGCGCCGGCAGGCTCATACCGATGCCGTGCGTTTCAAAAAGGTTCTGACAGATCTGTTCAAAGGGCGTGTAGCTCATCCCCATATGGACGCAGAGCGGCAATCCGGTCGAAGCGAATTTCTCCCAGATCGGTAGAAAGCTGGAATGGGACAGCAGACGCTCGCCCACCGTCCCAAATACAACCGCCGCGCTCGCGCCGAGCTTGTGCATCTCATCGATCGCTTCGAACGCCTGATGCGGATCGCGCATCGGCAACAATCCGCCCCACTTCAATCGTTTAGGATCGAACGCGCATTGGCGCGCCATGTAGCGATTGTAACTACGGAACAAAGCCGCTTCGAAACCGGGCTCGGAAGTCATCCGGGCATACAACGTGGTCGGAAAAAGCATTTGCGCATCGACGCCGGCTTCATCCAGGTCGCGAATACGTGCTTGCGGATCTGCCAATGTGATACTGCCGATGGAAAAATGGCCCGACTCCGGCGCGCCAAATTCCCGCAAAACTCGTTTTGGCTCATTCCCTGGCTGCGCTCCCGGGCCGAAAGGGCCCGGCAGCAATCGACCTTCGATCAACCAGCCGTTCGTCCAACGGCCGAGATCGGCAGAATCTTCGATGCGAACCGGACGGGGCCGCCGCGCCGCATAGGCCGCGGGCAGTTCTTCCCACATCTTTGGGCACATCATCGCGTGAGCATCGGCGTCGAAAACGGTATAGTCACCGATCATCGATTTTCCTTTCTGACAAGCGTGTGATCGTCATCTCTGGCTCGTTTGGCGAAAAAACCCGCCCTCTTCTAATTTCTTGACCAAGCTCATGTCGATGAAGTCATCGGGATTGGCGGTTTTGGCCCTCGGGTGATTGCTCTGTTTCAGAATTTCGACGATCCCTTCTTTGGCAGGGTAAGGAACCGGCGCAATGTAATCTACGCCGTAGCGATAAGTCGATTCGAGAACATCGGGATCGGTTTCGCGGCTATATTTCTGAATCACTTGTTTTGCCATGGCCTTGTCGACAATCATTCTTCGCATCCCCTCAGCATAGGCGCGCAGGAAATTCAAAACTTCGTCCTGGTGCGCTTGAATGTAGGAGCGAGTGGTCACGATCGCCGATTGCGGGAATGAAACCCCAGTGGTCGCCATGTTGACCAATTGCTGCGCGCCACTTTTCCGAGCGCGTAAATCCGCCGGCGAGGAGAGCGTCGCCGCCGTGACCAGCCTTTTTGAGAGCGCCGTTGCCAATTCGAGCATGCCGCCAAGCTGAAGCAGAGTCACGTCTTTTTCCGGTCTCAGGCCATGTTTCTGCAGAACGTAGCGCATCGCAAAATCCGAAGACGATCCAAATCGAGTCACACCGACCGTAGCACCCCTTAGCTCTTCGATGGTCTTTATCTCAGGAGCGGCCATTACGTAAAACGCCGGCACATTCACTATCCCGCCGATAAAAACCAAATCCGCTCCGCTGAGGTTGGCACTGACCACGGCGGCGCCACCGGTCACGGTGATCTGCGAATCTCCGGCCAACATGACTCGAACTACCTGCGGCGCCGATGGAATATAGAGGAGGCTAACGTCGAGTCCGTATTTTTGGAACGCCTTCGCCTCCGCCGCCGTCCACAACGCGGTCATGACCCCTGTGACGGCGGGATAAACCACGTTGAGTTTGATCCGTGTTTGGCTCCATGCACTGCTTGCAAGACAAAAGAATATCCAAGCTAAAAGCGCGAACTGCATTGAAGCTTTCTTCATAGACTTCGGGAACCCGACTAGTTCAGATAGCCGGTGCCGCCGCCTTCGGCTTCCGCGAGTGCGAGATTATGCCGGACCGCATCCAGGTGCGGATGAATTTCCAGCGCGCGCCGAAAGCAAACCGCCGCTTCGCGAAATTCATTGAGCGACATGTGGCAGAGACCCTGACCCGAGGCCGCGCCGAAATGATTCCCATTCCGCGCCAGAGTCTGCTGGCAGTCGGCAATCGAACCGGCAAAATTGCGGCACATGAAGCGCACAGTAGCACGTTTATTCCAACCTTCGGCGAACTCGGATTTGAGCTCGATGACCCGCGTAAACAAAGCTTCGGCTTCGCTCAATTTTTGTTGCTGCATCGCTTCGACGCCGGCGCGGAAGATCCGGTCAACCTCGGCGTCTCCCGAACGGCACCACGTGCTCCAGAGCAAAGCTTCGGCAGTGGCCGCGAGCTCCGGATCATCGCCCTTCAGCGCCTCGAGCGCTTCGCGATCGTTGGTCGGGTACATAAACCAGTGATCAGCAATCAGTTGTCGAGCTGCCGCTTCGAACCGCGGCGGGCAAATGTCGGTACCAGTTGAGCACGATTACTGACCAATGACCGCGCCTATCCACAGCGCAGCTTTGCTGACGACTTCGTCCAACACCTGCTCATCTGATTTTTTCGAGCTTTTCAGCATGTGAAATGAATGATCGCCGCCATCGACAATGAATAATTCGGAGCGTTTGCCGAGTTTGGCGCATAAGGATTTGAGCAGCTTCAGCTCGGCCAATGCGTCACGCGATCCCTGCAAAAAAAGCATCGGAATTTGAACGTGCGCCAAATGCTGGCCGCGTTCGATTCCAGGCCGCCCTGCCGCGTGTAGCGGAAACCCGAAGTAGATCAGGCCGAGTACGCCATCGAGAGGTTCCTTCGCTGCGGCAATCGATGTCATTCGCCCGCCCAGGGACTTGCCGCCCGCGAAAATCGGCAAAGTTCCCGCCTGTTTTTTCGCCGTGCCGATTGCGGCCCTGACGGTATCGGTCAGAACCGCTTCCGAGTCGGGACGTTTTGTCCGTTTTTCCATATAGGGAAACTGATAGCGCAACGTGGCGATACCGCGTGCGGCGAGCTTGGCCGCCACATCCTCCATAAATCGATGCCGCATACCCGCACCCGCTCCGTGCGCTAGCACAAGCAATGAGTTCGCGTTGCTGGGTTTTAGCAAAAGACCGGAAACCCCGCCGCCCTTCTCGTTGACAAAAAATTGGACTTCCTTACCTTGGGAAATACCCATTTTCATTTATCTCCAAGCTCCACACGCGCCTCGCTTGTCTGATGTGCTCAATCAAATAGCAGATTATTCGCTGGGCGACCACCGGTCCACTGAAGTGATATGCAGAAACAATTATCCTTATTCGTACTGAAAACTGCTGATAAGCCCGTTCGCGATCAAATGATTGTTATCCGCAAAAACTGGCAATCTCTGCCGGCGCGCCCGACTTGGCAGCGAGTTATTTCTTTCCGAGGGAATTAATGAAGCTGTTGTCGATCATTTCGCTAAGTGGAATTTTACCCTTGAGCCTGCCGGTCTCGATCTCCTGCTCGACCGTCGCCACGATTCCCGCGTCAAGAATCCGCCCGTCGAGCGGGAATGACTCACGATATTCATCATATCCGGCCGCTGCCTCGGCGGCATTCAGGCCGACGTATTTTCTGAGGGTTCGAATACCGTCGTCCCGATTTTCACGCGTGTATCTTACGCCCCGCTGGTAAGCACGAAGAAATTTTGTGGTCTGCTCTTTCTCTTTGGCAAGCCAGCTCTCCCGGGCGATGAAACCGACGTTGGTCCAGTTAGGATAGAGGTCTTTGAGATCGAAGAGCTTGTTCATCCCGGCAGCTTTCGCGCGCTCCGTCACTGGAAACCACAAAATAGTCGCATCGACGATCCCGCTCGCCAGTGTCGTGAAGCGCGCCGGCGTCGCGCCAATTTGCAACATGGTGACGTCTTTGGGATCGACACCGGAATGCTTTAACGCTGACCGGGTGAGAAATTCCGACAACGAGCCGAAACGGCTGATCGCGAATTTCTTTCCTTTACTTTGCTCCAGCGATTTCAATTTGGCGCTGCCGTAGATTTGAAACGGCATGACGTTCGAGATCGCCCAGAAGTTCTTGATATCCGCGCCTCCCGCCCGAGCGAGCACCGTTTCCGGCACACCCCCCGCCATGATCTGCACGTCACCGCCAATCATCGCCTGTAAATTGGTCGCGCCAGCGTTGAACATCACGACGAGGACGTCCAACCCTCCGTCTTTGAAAAAACCTTTGTCCTGAGTCAGATAGATCGGCAGAAACGCCACATTGACCGTGGACACACCTACGACAATTCTTGCATCCACTCGGCTTAGGTAACTCAGGACAAGCGACAACAAAAGGACAAGCAAAAATTTCCATCGAAGCATGACTCGTTCCTCCGTTGACGAACCTTAGGTTGGAGCTAAGTCAGCGTCAAGCGAAAAACAGGCATTTCACCCACCGTGGGGTTCGAACGCACGCCAAACCTGCTAGGATGATTCGGTGAGCCCTCGGGACCGGGAGAAAGAAGCGAGAAATGATCTTACGAAAGCGTATAAAGGCTATCCTTACGCTCTATAGCTTTGCGACGGTTGTTTTGACTGCCAGCCGGGCTTCGGCCGATCTGGCAACCTACGTCAGCAAGCCAGAGGCTGCTTTCGAATGGCAGCTCCAAAAAAAAATCGACACGCCCAGCTCCGCTGACCACATTTACGATTTTCAGTTCGTGTCACAGGTTTGGCAGGGGCAAACATGGCGACACCAATTGCAAATTTATCAGCCGGCAAATACCGCGCCGGCCGCGACAATGTTTTTATGGGTAACCGGCGGTCGCGCATCGCCTGAGGCGATCTCCCTCGGATTAGAGCTGGCGCGCAAAAGCAAAGCTCCGGTCGCCTTTTTGTATGACGTTCCCAATCAGCCGTTGCTCGAGGGGAATCTTCGCGAAGACGATTTGATCGCCGAAACCTTCGTGCGCTACCTCAAAACCCAAGATGAAAGTTGGCCTTTGCTTCTGCCGATGGTGAAGAGCGTCGTCAAAGGAATGGATGTTCTCCAGGCCTTCAGTAGGAAAGACTGGCACACAGCGATTGACAAGTTCATCGTCGCCGGCGCATCCAAGCGTGGCTGGACGACATGGCTCACAGCAGCCGTGGACAAGCGCGTGAGCGCTATTGCGCCGGTGGTCATCGATGTACTAAACATGCGCGCGCAAATGTCGCGCCAGCTCCAAGCCTTTGGCGCCTACAGCTCTCGGCTCGCCGCCTATAGTAGTCGCGGATTGTTGCCGATCCCCGAAACCCCCGCCGGCGAGCGCCTTTTACGAATGGTGGACCCGTGGGCCTATCGTGATCGGTTGACTATGCCGAAGTTGATCGTCAACGGCACCAATGATTTTTACTGGACCACGGATGCACTGAACCTCTATTGGGAGGGCATTCCCGACAACAAATGGGTGCTGTACGTTCCCAACGCCGGCCACAACCTGAGACGTCAAGACCGCAATCCACGAGAGCAACTGAACGATTTCGTCACCGGCCTTGCTGCGTTCTCGCGCTACCAGAGTGCGAACATGGCAATGCCGAAGCTGCGCTGGAAGCATGAGAATGTGAACGGGAAGTTTCGGCTGATCGTGGATGCCTCACCGTCGCCGATCGCAGCCCGGCTCTGGATCGCACACTCCGAAACCGCAGATTTCCGCACCGCTCAATGGCATGCGCAGGAAATGACAACTTCGGACGGAAAGATAATTGGCGCGGTGGCAGCGCCCCAAACCGGGCGGGAGGCATTTTTCGGAGAGCTCGATTACGAGATCGACGGCGTACCCTATCACCTATCGACGCAAATGCGCCTGACGCCGTAGCTTTAAATTGTATTCCTAGACGGCGCGCGACTGACTCAGGGTCAAAATCATCGTTCGGACAGCATGAACCTTTCAACCACGCCCCATTTGCCCGGGCTTGAAGACAGATTCTTCCTCTGGCTTGCGATTGCTGTATCGCTGGCGTTTGGATGGATTCTCTGGCCGTTCTTCAGTGCCGTTCTCTGGGGAACAATCCTGGCCATTCTGTTTGCTCCGCTCTACCGGCGCTTGCTGAAGACTATGGCACAGCGGCGCTCGCTCGCTGCGGTCGTAACCGTGCTCATCGTTTTGCTGCTCGTCATCATTCCTTTGATTCTGATCAGCGCTCTCTTGGTCCAGGAAGCGCTCTCCGTGTACGAACGATTTCAGTCCGGCGAGCTCAACCCGGGCCAGTATTTTCTCCACCTGCTCGACAGCTTGCCAAGGTGGGTCACCGATCTGCTGGAGCGTTTTGGGCTGACGAATTTTGCCTCGATGCAGGAAAAATTGTCAGGCAATTTGATCAAAGGCAGCCAATTTCTGGCGACCAAGGCTTTCAACATCGGCCAGAACACTTTCGACTTTGTTGTGAACCTGTGTATTGTCCTTTACTTGCTCTTTTTCTTACTGCGCGATGGCGAGGATCTCATCAGACGTATCAGGACAGCGGTTCCTCTGCACACGAGCCAGAAACACCAATTGTTCAATAGATTCACCACGGTGATTCGCGCCACCGTCAAGGGCAACGTGGTCGTCGCAATCGTTCAAGGCGCGCTCGGCGGCTTGGCGTTTTGGTTTTTGGGTGTGCACGCGCCGGTGCTCTGGGGAGTCGTCATGGCTTTTCTATCCCTGCTCCCGGCCGTCGGCAGCGCCCTGGTTTGGGTGCCGGTCGCGATTTATTTCTTGATCACGGGCGCGCTATGGCAAGGGATTTCTTTGATCGCGTACGGAGTTTTTGTGATCGGTTTGGTGGACAATGTCCTGCGTCAGATTCTCGTCGGTAAAGACACCAAGATGCCCGACTATGTGGTTCTCATCGCAACCCTTGGAGGTATGGCGATCTTTGGCATCAGCGGCTTTGTCATCGGCCCGGTAATCGCCGCGATGTTTATAGCGGTTTGGGATATTCTCGCGTCCTCCAATCAAACTAGGCATCAGAACGAGCCTGCCTGAGCATCTGCTAAAAGCGCTTTTCCGAGCGTCTTAGCCGACGTGCTGCACTGCTTGCCGCGAGCTCACGCACAGCCGGCACGCTGCCGAGCTACCCGAATCGGTCCGATGCCTCATGCACAGAGTGACGGCACTCCGGCGATTCAGCGACAAATTCGCGCCGTTGCGGCTTGATTTATCGTCTCGGCAGCGTAAGGTCGGCGAAACTTCGTCATGCTTGCCATCGGTCTCGCTCTGGTCGCATCGTTCTGTTTTGCAGCGGCGATGATTCTCATCAATCGCGGTGTGCTCGTTCTCGATTATTTTCGGGGCCTGCTCACAAATCTCGGCGTCAATGCGCTCTTTCTGTGGTTTTATTTATTCTGTGTGGGAAACCGCCACGAGATTTTGGCCCCAGCCAATCTTATTTTTGTTTTGGTCGGGGTTTTCGTGCCGGGCGTGGCGCGGTTTTTCATATTCAAAGGAATGCAGCGGCTCGGCGCCTCCATCACGGCATGTCTCACGAATAGCACGCCGTTGTTTGCGACCCTGTTCGCAGTGTTTTTTCTGAGTGAACGACCGACGGCAACGAATCTCTTGGGCACGTTCGCCATCGTCTGCGGCATCATCGCGCTCTCATGGAAAGGCTCCACAAAGAGTTGGCGTACGCGCGATCTTTTGTTTCCTCTCGCAGCGGCGTTTTTGTTTGCGGGCCGGGATAACCTGGTCCGCTTCGGCTTGCTCCAGATCGGCTCGCCGGTTCTCGGCGCGGCTATCGCCGCGACGACGTCGTTTCTAACCATGTCGGCGATTTATAGGGTCTTCGAAAAAAAACTACCCCTCAGCTCTGGCGCGGCACGCGGTTTCGTGTTTTTTTTCGGCGCGGGATTCATGAATTTTCTTTCCTACGTCTTTGCCTATACCGCTCTCAGCCTCGAGCGCGTGTCGCTCATTTCTCCCCTGGTCAATGGCTCAGCGCTTTTTATCCTGCCGCTCTCCGCCATTTTTCTACGCGGCGTCGAGCAACTCACGCCGCGCAAAATCGGCGCCGTATGTCTGGTCATCGTCGGAGTCGTCCTGATCTCATGGGAAAAGCTTTAGGCTCGATCGTAGACCAGTGTTCGAAAGTCGCATCCGCTGCCCCTTTCGTGTTACTTTAGATTCCGTTTTGCGGTCCTCGCCTTGACGAGATCGTGTCGTAATTATCACTTCGAGTTCAAGGCGAGAAATATTTCTTCGTAGATAGCTGGATGCAAGATCTCTCGCTCCCCGCTCGTGCTGCCAAATTGGCCCATTGCTGAGCCTACCGCGGCAGCTCCGTCGAAGAATTTATTGATTCGCATCAGAATGGCGCCGTCGAGACCCCACTCCCTTTGGACCAAGACATTCTTGTTCCTCTGCGCTGCGCAATTTCTCGGTTACGCGCAGAACGCCATGCTCGCGCCGATCCTGCCACTGTATGTTACCCAGCTTGGCGGCTCGCCGTTTATTGTGGGACTGGTGCTTGCCTGTTTCGCCGCCACAAGCGTCATCGTTCGGCCGCTCGTTGGCCACTGGGCGGATCGCTGGAGCGAAGCCGGCGTCATGATTGCCGGACTTTTGTTTCAAGGAACAAGTATCGTTCTCTGCTTGCTCCCGTGGGTCGGAACTACCATGCTCGCCAACGGCTTGCGCGGGATCGGATGGGGAGGGCTGAATACAGGAGGCTACTCACTGCTCGCGCATATCGCTCCCGAGTCGCGGCGCGGCGAGGCCTCGGGACTCTATAGTGGAGTTCAGAGTGCATCTTCGATCCTGTTTCCTGCCTTCGCTCTGTGGTTGCTCGATCTCTCCTTCGGCGGATTCGCTGTCGCGTTCCTGGCTACCACGGTGTTCTCGTGGATCGGCGCTGCACTTGGCGCCTCGATTCCGCATCACGCAACCGTGCGTGATCGAACCGCCCAACGCTCAGCCCTCGGATCGGATTGGTGGCGCGCGATATTCCATTTCATTGAAATCGACATCTTGTTGCCTTCGGTGATGCTGCTCTGGCTCAATCTATCTCTGCCCTCGATCACCAACTTCAGCGTGCTCTATGCCCGTGAACTGGGCATCTCTGATTTCGGCATCTTTTTCATTATTGTCGGGACCACTAGTCTGCTGGCGCGGCCGCTGCTCGGGCGGCTCTCGGACCGGATCGGCAGGGATCTTTCCATCGCGACCGGATTCGGACTACAAATCCTCGGTTTGCTAATGATGACAATAGCATCGAGTCTTGCCGGAATGATCGGCTGCGGCATGCTCTATATGCTCGGCAACGCCATCGGCAGCTCGACAACTCTGGCGCTCGCTTTGGAACGCGCGGATCCGCTGCGACGCGGCAAACAGATGGCGACTTTTTCGATCGCTTACCCGCTGAGCTATGGCGTCGGTTCGGTCATCACCGGCAGTACCATCGAATTTGCAGGATACACCGGCATGTTTCTCGCCATGGCCGCGGTACAGGCGATCGGATTGATCTTCGCTTTGGTTCAAGCACAAAATCTTAGGTCTCAAACGGCTTGAGCAGATGCCAGTGCCCCATGTCGAATCGATCTGGACACGCGCTTTCGCATTGCTCTGTCTGGCGGAATTTCTCGGTTATGCGCAGCATTTTATCTTGCAGCCGACTTTCCCTCTCTACATTACCCACCTCGGCGGTTCGCCGTTTATCGTCGGATTGGTCATTGCTTCATTCGGCGTCACCAGTGTCCTCTCGCGCCCGATCATCGGCTATTGGGCCGATCGTTGGAGTGTCACCGGCGTCATGATCTTGGGTCTGTTCACGCAAACCTTCGCCAATCTTATCTGCTTTATCCCTTATTCCGGAGCAACCATGCTCGCTAACGGCATTCGCGGCATCGGTTGGTCCGGCATGAACACCGGCGGCTATACCTTGCTTGCAACAGCGGCTCCGGCGGATCGTCGTGGTGAGGCGTCAGGGTATTATGGCGGCGTACAGTCCATCGCGACGATCTTGTTTCCGGCCGTGGCGCTTTGGATCATCGAAGCGCCGTATGGCGGATTCAATGCCGTTTTTTTGGTCGCGATGAGCTTGGTTCTCATCGGTGCCGCCGCAGCCTATCTTCTATCGCGGCAAGTACCGCCCCAACGGGTTCGCAGCGATGTCGAGGCAAGCGCAACGTGGTGGCGCGAAATCATCAATGTTTTCGATCGCCACATTCTCTTGGCGGCGATGCTGCTTTTCACTTTGCAGCTTTCCCTTCCGTCTCTCTCGAGCTTTGTGGTGCTTTACGCCAAACAGCTCGGCATCGGCCAGTTCGGCTGGTACTACGTCGTAATCGGCATCACCAGCACAGTCGCGCGCCCGCTCCTTGGTCGGCTGTCCGATAAAATCGGCTGCGGCCGATCGCTCCTCGTTGCCTTTGGTTTCGAGACTGCTGCGCTACTCATGATGCCGATGGTCAAAAGCCTCGCTGGCCTCATGATCGCGGGCGCAATTTGGTATGTGGGCTCTGCCATTGGCGGCGCCCAGATCCTCGCATTGGCCATGGAACGCGCGCCCGTGGAACGGCGTGGCCGGGCCATGGCAAGTTTTTCCGTTGCCTTTCCGTTGAGCAACGGCACCGGCGCATTGCTGAACGGCATTGTCGTCGATCTCGCTGGCTATGCTTGGATGTATTTCACGGCGGCGGTCCTTTGCTCGGTTGGCTTCGCGCTCACTGCAAAAAATTGGGCGAGACTGAAGTAGGCGATGCCTAAGTCTTGTTGAATTTTGGCGCTTGGAGTAATGCTGGTGCGGCTGTGCACCGGAACCAGGCAGAGGAGGGTCTGAAAATGAAACGAATATTTTCGATTATCGCTTTAGCTTTGTCGATGACGCTGAGCTTGGGCACGTATTCTGCCGATGCAAAAACCTATATCGCCTACATATCCGATTCCAGCAACTCTTCGGTCGTCTACTGGATCGCCAAAGAAGCCGGCATTTTTAAAAAGCATGGCCTCGACTTCGAAACCATCTTTATCGACGGCAGCGTGCGTGGAATTCAGAGCCTTCTTGCTGGCGATCTCGGCTATACCGGTGCCGTGGGACCTGCCGTCATCAACGCCAAGCTCGCCGGCGCGGATATCGCGATTGTTCAAAGCCAGATGAATACTCTGCCCTATTTCATTATTGGCAATGCGAACATCAAATCGCCGGAAGAGCTGCGCGGCAAGACCGCAGCAGTGCATATTCCAGGCACTTCGGCGGACTTCGCCATGCGTTTGGCTTTGAACAAGGTGGGCATCGCTTATAAGGACATCAGAGCTGTGACTTTGGGAGGAGCGCCGGCGCGGCTCGGCGCAACCATCAACGGCCAAGCGGATTTCACTATCGTCAGTGAGGGGGAAAAGCTGCAGGGCGAAAAGAACGGACTCAAGGTGATTATCGATATGGCCAAGTTCAAAGTCCCGTTTCAGTTCAACTGCACCGTTGCCACGCGCAAAAAGATTCGCGAAAACCCCGACGAAGTGCGCCGGGTGGTCTGGTCCCTGGCTGAAGCCGGCCATTTTTTTAAAACGCGCAAAGAAGACACACTAAAAATTATGCAGAAGTACACGCGCGGGCTCGACCGAGCCGTGCTCGAAGGCGCCTATGCCGCCAATTACGAATTCTTGGTTGAAGACACCTACCCAACGCTAGAAGGTTTGAAACAAACGCTGGAAGTACAAGCGCTCACGGACCCGCGCGCCGCCAAGGTGAAACCCGAAGATTTCGTCGATCTTCGCTTTGTCGATGACATGAAAAAAAGCGGCTTCGTCGAGAAACTTTACGGCCGAAAGTAACCGTCGCCTTACCCTCATGCCTGACGGACCGGGTGAAGCGTAAGGAGTGGGGCGAAGGAATCATGATCACACCTGCCGGTTGCATTCCAGACAACGCCGCCATCGCCGCCCATTACGATGATCTCGACGATCTCTACCGTGAGATCTGGGGAACCGACGTGCACCACGGCTATTGGATCACCGGAAAAGAATCTGCGCCGGAAGCGGCCGCCAATCTCACCCGGTTTATTGCTGAAAAAGCGGCAATCCGCCCCGGCCATCGGGTTTGCGATATTGGCTGTGGCTACGGCGCCACCGCGCGGATGTTAAACGTCGACTATGGAGCCGAGGTGATCGGACTCACGATCTCGACGAAACAATACGACCATGCCAGATGCATCGCGAATGGAAATGGGCAGCTCAATTTTATGTTAGCCGATGCGTTGCAGAACAACCTGCCTTCAAAAGCTTTCGATGCGGTCATTGCCATCGAAAGCACAGAGCACATTGCGCCCCTGCCAAGCTTGATCAGCGAAGCGCGCCGTTTGTTGCATGACGGAGGACACTTCGTGATCGCCGCCTGGCTGGCGCGTGGCCGCCCCGGGCATTGGCAAAAAAAATATCTACTCGAGCCGATCTGTGCCGAGGGTCTTTTGCCGAACATGGGATCGGCTGACGAATATCTTGAACTACTCTCTCAATGCGGTTTTCGGAATATCGAATTTACCGACCTCACGGTCAAGGTAAAGAAAACCTGGACGATTTGCGCGTTGCGCCTGATCCGGCGGGTCGTCGCCGATCCAGCGCTCCGACGCCGGCTCCGCGACCCGCGATTCACCAACCGGATTTTCGCCAAAACGATTTTCCGCATTCGGTTGGCATATGAAACGGGCGCAATGCGCTACGGCATCTTCTCAGCGGTCAGTGACCAGATTTCATGATTTGCGCTGACGTGATCTCAGGTAGTAACTATATCGATTTGAGGAAACCCAATGAAGTTTGGCATTTTCGTTTTCGGAGATAATCATCCCGACCTCGGTCGTCCCACTCAGAGATATTACGAAGAAGTGATGGTCATGGCGGAATGGGCCGAGGAGTTGGGTTTCGATTCCTTTTGGCTCGGCGAGCATCATTTTTACTGGTACGGCACCTGCGTTTCGCCGCCGATGCTCATCGCTGCTCTCGCCCAGCGCACTAAGAAAATTCGCTTGGGGCCAGCGATCAGTGTTCTGCCATTTCATCATCCGCTGATCGTCGCCGAGGAATATGGCTTGGCCGACAATCTCTGCGCCGGCCGTCTGAACTTCGCGATTGGCAGCGGCTTTTCGCCCAACGAATACCAGACCTTCGGCCTTTCGATGGAAGAAGCGCGGGAAAGATATTGGGAGTCGTTCGAGGTTATTTTGAAGGCGTGGACTGAGGACGAATTTTCCTATCAGGGAAAACATTTTAAGCTTGACCGCGGCACGGTATTCGTGAAGCCGCTGCAAAAACCGCTGCCACCGATTTGGATCGCCGCATCTAGTGATGAGACCCTGATCAAGACCGGAGAAATGGGCTTTTCGATTATGGGGATTCCGTTTGCGCGCTCTACTTCTCTGCACGAGGTCAAGGAAAAAAACGATCTTTTCGAAAGCTCCTATGTGCGCGCCGGCCACAAGGAAAAGCCGGACGTCATCGTCGCCCTGCATGTTTATCTCAGTCGAAACGAAGAAGAGGCAGTCGCCTCTTCCCGTCCCTGCTTTCAACGCGTGGTGGACTATCTAATAAAGTATCGCCGTCCGGGAGCACGCACGCTGGATCTCGACACGATCAAAAAAGAAAAGCTCGGCGTGTTTGGCACTCCTGAGAACACGTGCTCGATCTTTAGAGAATACGAAAAAATCGGTGTCACTCATATCATCGGCATGGTCAACTTCGGTGGCGTGCCGATGCCGGACGTGCGCCGGACGATGGAGCTAATGTCGAAGGAAGTATTTCCGAACTTTCGTTAATTTATCAACTCACGACAGAGGTCACCATGCAAGTTTCTCGATTCTTCCTGACGTTCAGTATCGCGACAGCCAGTTTCTTAATGACCGGCCTGGAGGTAAACGCTCAAAAACAACCGGACAAGATGACCGTGAGCTACAGCGCCTCGGGCGGGCAGTATATAAATTTGTTCGCCGCCAAGGAGCTCGGCATATTCGAGAAGCACGGGTTGGACGTGACGTTGAATCAAATCAACAGCAGCTCGCAGGCCGTCGCTTCGTTGCGCTCCAGGAGTGTCGATGTCGCCACCGGACCGGCCGGCGTCATTTTCGACGCCATCGCCAAAGGTGTGACGGATTTCACCGTCTTTGGCGAGTGTATGCCCTCCACAGTCTTGGAAGTTTGGGTTCAACCGAATATCAAAACGGTTAAAGATCTCGTCGGGAAAACGATCAGCTCGACCAATCCCAATTCTCTAGGGGATTTGATGATCGGCGTTTGGCTCGCGCGCAACGGAATCAAAAAATCCGACGTCAACGTTGTTTACCTCGGCGGTTTAGGCAACCTCATCAGCGCCATGAAAGCGAACAAGACCGAAGCCACCTTGATCCTGCCGCCCCTGGGTGAACAGCTGATTCCCTCAGGTCAAACGCGTTTGGGCGATTTGCGCGATATCACGTATTCGAACCAAGGCTGGGCGGCGACCAAGACTTACGCGGCCAAAAATGGCCCGGCTCTGGAGCGTTTCACCGCGGCAGTGATTGAAGCGATCGCTGTGGTGAAACGAAATAAACAAAAAACCCTTCCGGTGCTGCCGAAATATACCGGCATCACCAATGAAGAATGGAACTCTTACGCGTACGAATTTTTCATGCCGTTGCTCACGACGACCCCACGGATGACCCCCGACGTGGTTAAAGCCACGCAAGAGCTTTCGACATTGGCAGAAACTCGCAAGCTCAATCTGCGACCGTACATCAACAACAGCTATGTCGATAAGCTGGCGAGCCAGGGATATATCGACAAGCTCTACCGATAACGCGTCGGCGCCATCGCGATGCCGTTCACGTCATGAGCAAGAAAATTGTCGCTCGCGACGTCGCGATTATTTACCGCGGCAAAGGCGGTCAGGAACCGGTGGTCGCCTGCAATGGGATTGACCTCGAAATTGAAACGGGCGCGTTCGTCTCAATGGTCGGTCCGAGCGGTTGTGGCAAAACCACCTTGCTTTACGCTTTGGACGGTCTTCTGCCGATCCATCGAGGTGAAATTTCTGTGGACGGCAATGCGATCACCGGGCCGGGCACAGACCGCGCGATGGTTTTTCAGGCTGCGTCGCTGTTACCCTGGCGCACGGTTTGGGACAACATTACCTATGGTCTGAAATTGCAAAGCGATTTGGATGCGCCACGCACATCCAAAGTGCAAAATCTTATCGATCTCGTCGGTTTGCGCGGCTTCGAGCAGCGCCATCCGTCGGAATTGTCCGGCGGAATGCAACAACGTGCCAATCTCGCTCGCGCTCTTGCCGTCGATCCCGATATATTGCTCCTCGATGAACCCTTTGCCTCGGTGGACGCACAAACTCGTGAAAAGCTCCAGGTTGAACTGACCGAGATCTGGGCCCGGACCCGCAAGACGATGGTCTTTGTAACGCATGATATCGGAGAAGCCGTGTTTCTTGCCGATCAGGTCGTGGTGCTGAGCGCGCGGCCAGCGCATGTTTGCGCGGTCATCAAAATCGAAATTCCTCGGCCGCGCTCGCTCGAAACCAAGCATAGCTCCGGCGTCCAAGATTATATAAAGCAAGTCTGGAACCTGATTGAATCGCCCAACTGAATGATGCAATTGCCCGGATAGCGCTGTTCCGGAGCACGGCATTTTTTATTGTGATAGCCGAGACTTTCGATCGGGCAGCCGATTGGGTTGATGTCGCAAGCGGATGACGCACCATAGAACTTAGGAGACATGCTTTATGTCTGCAAACCTGGCTCAGCAAAGCTCGACGATCGAGCTGAGAAGTATTCCTACTCTGCCACCCGTGCATTGGACGGAGCGGTACTTTCGCCTTGTGTGGGGCAGTGTCGGCATCGTCGGTTGTCTATTCTGTTGGCAGCTCGGATCATCGATCGGAGTTTTCGATCCGCTATTCGTCAGTTCGCCGGCTGAAGTCGCGCGGACCGCGTTAAAACTGCTGCCGTCGCCGGAATTTGTCGGCCATCTGCTCATAACCGCACAATGTCTCTTCCTCGGGCTTTTCAGCGCTGTCGTCGTGGGCGTGCTCATCGGCTTGCCGATCGGCTGGTTTCCGCGTTTGCATGCTATTTTCGAACCGATAATCGCCGCGGTTTACGGCGTTCCCTATATCGCATTTCTTCCAGTCATTATAATGTGGACCGGCATTGGTATGACATCGCGCGTCATTATCGTTTTCTGGTCCGCGGTGTTTCCATTGATCATCAATACGGTTCAAGGCGCGCGCGAAGTAGACGAGAATTTCTTACGCGTGGCCCGGAGTTTTTCCGCTACGAAACTGCAGATATTCGCGACCATCGCCTTGCCCTCGTCGGTGCCCTACATCCTCGCGGGGCTACGAACCAGTATCGGCCGCGCGATCGTCGGCGTTGTGGTCGCTGAATTCTTCATGTCTTCGAAAGGGCTTGGTTATTTCATCAATTTGAAAGCGAACGCCCTCGAGATGGCGCCGGCGTTTGTTGCGATCGTCCTGCTCGCGCTCTTCGGCATCGCGCTGGTCGCTGTTGTCACCTATATCGAAAATCGCTTCTGCAACTGGTAAAAAGAGTTATGCTACACCGATTAAATTTGAAGTTAATTCGATTCGCTTTTCTCGCTTGGGTCATTCTCGCCTCCGCCTCTGTGTACGCGGAAACATCGCCCGCAGGTTTATGGAAGACCATCGATGATCGGTCCGGCCAGGCCAAGGGCCTCATTCGAATCACAGAGATCGCCGGCAAGTTCGAGGGGAAGATCGACAAGATTTTCCCCAAACCCGGAGACGATCCGGCACCGAGGTGCGAGAAATGCAATGGGTCCCTGCACAATCAGCCCGTGCTCGGCCTGACTTTTCTCTGGGGATTTACCAAACAGGGGGACGAATATCAGGGCGGCGAGATTCTCGATCCCGAGAGCGGCAAAATCTATCAGGCCAAGATGAAACTCGTCGATGGTGGTAAAAAGCTCGAGGTGCGCGGTTTTATCGGTTTTTCATTATTCGGCCGGAGCCAGACCTGGCTCCGTGAAGAGTAAATCTGCCGCTCAGGGATCGCACCGAGTGAAAACGCTGGATTTCGATGTTCTTAAGTAAATCTCATGTGCTCGAGTAGAAATTCACAAAAAGCCCCGTCATTCCGGGCGCGCTGGCGTAAGCTAGCGCGACCCGGAATCCAGGAATCCAAACTAGATCCAAACAACGGCTGAATTTACTCCTGAGTAGCTCTGAGCCGGTATAACTGCCGAGCAACAAGTCATGCTTAAAACGGGCAGGTTACGAGGAAGAAGAAAGAAATTAGGCCTATGACTGACGTCGTTTTTGTCGATACCACCTTGCGCGATGGCCAGCAGAGTCTCTGGGCTTACAACATGCGTACCGGCATGATTGTCCCGATCGTCGAATACATCGATGCGGCAGGTTTCGAAGCGGTTGAGCTCGGCGGACCGGTTGAGCTACCGAAGTGCATCAAAGAACTGCGCGAGGACCCGTGGGAGCGCTATCGCTTGGTAATACCGAAGTTCAAAAAAACTCCGCTCAGACTCATTCATGGGACGCGCAGCGGCTTTGCGGTCTATCCGGAAGCGCTGCACCAGTTATATGACACTTGCATGGCCAATGCCGGCGTTACCGAGGTACGCATCTCCGATTCCTGGAATGATCCCGCCGATTGGGCCTGGCGCGTGCGCCAGGCGAAAAACGCCGGCCTGAGACCGATCATCAATCTCATCTATACAGTCTCGCCCCGTCATACTGACGAATATTTCGCGGCCAAGCTTCGCGAGGCATTCGCGCTCGATGTGTACCGCGTTATTTTCAAAGACCCGGGTGGAATTTTGACGCCCGAGAGAACCAAAACGGTTGTGCCCGCGCTGCTGGCTGCCGCCAACGGCAAGATTGTCGAGCTACACACGCACTGCACGACCGGGCTCGGCACTTTGTGCTGCCTCGAAGCGATCAAGGCGGGCATGACCCACATCAACGCTGCAATCCCGCCGCTTGCCGACGGGTCCTCGAACCCGTCGCTCTTCAACGTCGCCATGAATGCGCGCGCTCTGGGATACCATACCGTTATCGATGAAAAGCCCCTCCACCACGTGGCCAAGCACTTTGCCGCCTGCGCCAGAGAAGAGAATTTGCCCATCGGCAAGACGCCCGAGTACGATTACGCTCAATACGTCCACCAAATACCCGGTGGCATGATCTCGAACCTGCGCTTCCAACTCCGCCGCGTCGGTATGGAAAATAAAATGGATCAGACATTGGAAGAAGCGGCGCAAGTGCGTGCGGATTTCGGTTATCCGATCATGGTCACGCCGCTATCTCAATTCGTCGGCAGCCAGGCGGCGATTAACGTGATCGTCGGCGAGCGCTATAAGCAAGTTACCGATCAGACCATTGAATACGCCATGGGTATTTGGGGCAAAGAAGGTTCCGCCTTGATGGATGCCAATGTCAAAGAAAAAATTCTCAATCGGCCGCGCGCCAAAGAGATCGCCGCACGACCGCAGCCGAGCGATAATCTTCAAGAGTTGCGACGCAAATACGGCGGCCCAGGCGTCTCCGACGAGGAAGTGGTCTCACGATTTTTCACCAGCAAAGAAGATGTCGAGCGCATGCGCGCCGCCGGACCGCCGCGCACCTATGGAGCCAACGGCAACCCGCTCGTCAATCTTGTCGGCGAGCTGAGCAAAAAAAGGGAACGCAATAGTATTTTCATTCAGAAACCGAATTTCTCATTGCGCCTGGAAAAGCGTCGAGCAATTTAAATCGAGTCGCTTATGGCTCGCGTACCGCTCATCGAAGAAACTAAGCATCCAGAGCTCGCCGCATCGATCGCCAAGATCAAAGGCGCGCGCGGCGGGCGTCTGATCAATATTTATCGCTTGATGCTCCATAGTCCGGCGTTGGCGAACGCCTGGTTCGATCTCAATCAGGCGGTGCGCTACGGCACCGAGATCGATGGACAGAGCCGTGAGCTCGCAGTCATCCGGGTGGCAATATTGAACGGCGTGGAATATGTTCAGCGCGCCCACGGGCCGGCCTATGCTCTGCAAGAAGGTTTAACGCCAGAGCAGGTCGCTGCTTTGTCGGACTGGCGAGCGTCACAGTTGTTCAATGCGCAACAACGCGCGCTGCTCGCGTACACAGACGCGATGACGGAGAACATCGAAGTGACGGATGACGTGTTCGACAATGCGCGCCAGCATTTCAGCGAGCGCCAGATTGTCGAGCTCACCCTGTTGATCGGCGCATACAACATGCTGACAAGATTTTTGCAAGCATTGAAGGTCGATCCGGAACCACCCACAACTTGAATTCCCTCTCCCATTGGGAGAGGGAAGGGTGAGGGCTTTTCTGTTATCCTCATTTCATTGCTCTTCCACAGGCGAGGATGTGCGCATTAGAGAATCATCGCATGGCATCATGCAGGCACAAGTTCGTCGTCGAAAACGATAGTTTCCTCCGACTTATTCAAGTCGTTTTGGACCCAACCGCTTCGAAAGAGCGTTTCGACGCCTTCGCGCATTTTTGCAAGCACGACACGCCGGACTTTCTCGGCTGGTGCGAAAACATCCGGGCGCAAGCGCAAAATATCTATCCCACCGAAGTGCATCTGGTCGACACGCAGGAACAATTGATAACGCACGCGTCCGGCGCCACGGTCATTGTGGTCGAGGAACTTACGATCGGTGCCGAAGAACTGACCGCCGCGGGGAGCACTCTGCGGTTTGTACAAAAGTACGGCTTTACGACCCGCAACATTGATGAGTCCGCCTGTGCCCAGGCTGGCATCCGGGTGCTCACGATCCGCCGGCGCGCGAATATTTCAACCGCTGAACAAGCGTTGATGTTGATGCTCGCGCTTGCGCGACAGGTGACGCAAAATGTCAATCTCATCAGTGTCGAGCAACTGACGGCCGCCGGCTATCAACCGACGACCTATCAGCGCCAGCACACGCCAAACGGCAACTGGGCGCGAATTCCGGGAATGATAACGCTGTATGGCCGGCAACTCGGGATCATCGGCCTCGGCGAAATCGGCCGGGAATTGGCCTTGCGCGCGCTTGCGCTCGGCATGCGCATCGTCTACGCGCAGCGCACCCGCTTACCGGAAGAAACGGAGCAACAATATCAAGCGGCTTATTGCAGTTTGGAAGAACTGCTTGCGAGCTCGGATTTCGTGAGCTTACATTTGCCCCGAGATCCAGCAACGGCGGGGTTCATCGGTCGGCGGGAGCTTTCGATCATCAAGCCAGGAGCCTTTTTGATCAACGTCTCACAACCCAATCAGGTCGAACGTCACGCTTTGCGCGAAGCATTGGCTTCGGGTCGCCTCGGCGGGTTCGGGCTCGATACCTTTTATGAAGAGCCGGGCGACGCCAAGGATCCACTCTTGAAATTTGCCAATGTGATCATCACTCCCCACCTCGGTGGCTCACCGCGCTGGAATTCTCTCGATGATATCGAGGAAGTGATCGTCAAGATCAGCGGATTGTTGGCTTGACCTAACTCCGGAAAGTTTTTCAATTTTGTGCCGGTTCGCAATTCGCCGTTGAAAGTAAAATGGCACGGACGTTATAGTCGCTTTGCCGGCGGTTAGGAGAATATCATGCGTAAGCTGTTGCTATTGACGGTTTTCACCGCTGCGTGCGTGTCATTCGTAAGTTCGGCATTGGCTCAGGAACGCATGCGTATCGCCTGGGCGGGCAGCACGCCTTCCAATACGCCGATCTGGGTCGCCGATCAAAAGGGCTTTTTTAAGAAGAATGGCTTGAACGCGGAAGTGATTGCGATCAGCGCGAGCACCATAGTCATTCAGGCGCTGCTCACCGGCGAGGTGGATTTCATCATTGCGCCTTCCGCGACTCTGGTCACTTCGCGTCTAGCGGGGGCCGATACGGTAATGGTCTCCACCAACTTGCCGCTGTTCATCGATCACATCGTTTCATTGAGCGACGTCAGTTCCGTGGAGCAACTCAAGGGCAAGACCGGCGGCGTCAATCGGCTCGGCACGACTTCGGACATGACGCTGCGGCTGGCGCTGCGCCGTCTGGGGGTAGATCCGGAAAAAGACACCAAGATTATTGCCACGGGCGAGAATCCCCAGCGGCTTGCCGCGCTCTCTCGTAACATTACGCAATTCACGCTTCTCGGCGAGCCCCTGGTGAAGGAAGCGGAGAAAATGGGCTTTCGGGATCTGTACGATATCGGGACATTGAAAATTCCCTATCACGTGAATGCTGTGGTCACCCGCGAAAAAACCGTGCGCGAGAGACGACCCTACGTAATGAAAGTCGTGCGCGCCTTCGCCGAAGCGCTCCACTTTATCAAGACCAACAAGGAAGAAACCAAAGCCCTCATCGCTAGAAATCTTAAGACCACCGATCCAGAAGGTCTGGAGCGCGCCTATCGCGCCTACAATGCCGCCTTTCCTGAAATCCCGTATCCCAATGCTGAAGGCGTGAAAACGTTACTCGACGATATGGCGCCGCGTACGCCGAAGGCCGCCACAGCCGACCCGAAGAGTTTTGTCGATCTGACTCTGGTGCAGGAGCTCGAAGCGGCGGGATTTTTCAAGCAGCTGTACAAAAAATAAAGGGCGACCGCTTTTGCGCAGCTCGATTTGTCAGCAGTAATTGACAGGTGTTTTCTCCGCTTGATTGTTCTGCGGGATTGGGAACGCCGGGTGAGCATTAGCGATAGAGACTGTTCTTGCCTCTTGAACCGCTGATGCTCTTGAGCGTAATCTGGACCCGTAAGTTAAACTTAGGCCAGTGAAACTTCGGTCTTTAATTGACTGCTTCCGCAATACGTGCCCCATTTGTCATAGTCATGAGATTCGTTTTTCCCGGCGAAAAACTACTCGGGAGAGATTTCTAAGCGCGGTTTTGTACGTCCGCCCCTTCCGTTGCCGAAATTGCTGGAGTCGATTCTGGAAATGGGAATGGATACGACCTCAACACCGATTGCAACCG
>DATBEY010000191.1:0-4420 GCA_036558765.1 Binatia bacterium
AAGGAATGTTTGTCGGTTTGGTACAATTATTTAGCGTGGAAACCGGCGCGCTCTTGGCGATCATGCCCGACGGTCTCATTCAGCAGACTCGTGTCGGTGTCACCAGTGCATTAGCAATGAGGGTCATGGCACGAAGAAATTCACAGGTGTTGGGCTTGATTGGCTCTGGCGGGCAGGCCAAAGCTCACTATCGTTTCATGACGGCTGTGATGCCGCTCAAAAAAGTCAAAATATACAGTCCCAATTCCGCGCACCGAAAAAAGTTCGTTGAGGAGATGACAAAAGAAACTGGCGTGCCGGGCGAAGCGGTGGATAGCGCGGCAGAAGCGGCCACTGATGTGGACGTCGTATGCACGGCGACCAATGCTTCACAACCAGTGTTGAATATCGACTGGCTCAAGCCCGGCATGCATTACAATGCCATTAGAGAATTTGAGACCGATCTGTCGATTTTGCAGCGCTGCGACGTACTTGCGATCCACACAAACTTCGGCGGTATACAGCACTACCAGCCGCCGGGAATCCTGGATGATATGCCCGGCGTGCGTCGCGAAAAGCCCCGTGACTGGTCAAAATATCCGGAAATTTGTGATCTCATTGCCGGCAAAGCACCGAGCAGAACCGATGATCAGCAAATCACTTTTTTCCTGAATAACGTCGGCACCGGAGTGCAGTTCGCCGCCATGGGTTACTGCGCATACCAAGGCGCGAGGGAAAAAGGGTTGGGACGAGAAATCCCCAGCGAATGGTTCATGCAGGACATTAAGCCGTAACGCGGGCGGCAACCTATAGACCGTATTTGGCTAAAAAGACAATTGGCTCACCCGCTCCATCAGATCTCGGTGCGCCAGCTTTGCATCAGCTAGAATCTGCCTCTCATCGATCCGCTGAAGTTGCCGATCGCGCATCAATATCTCGCCATTGACCATCACGGTTTGCACATCGCTAGCCTTGGCGCAGTGGACGAGTTGGCTGAAGATTTCATTCACCGGTTGATTGTGAACCGTGTCGATATCGATGACGATCAAATCCGCTCGTTTGCCGACTTCCACGGTGCCGCAAACAGACTCGAGGCCAAGCGCTTTGGCGCCGCCGGCGGTGGCCATACGCAGCACGGAAACCGGATCGATTACGCCGGCGTCTTGATGATGCACTTTTTGCAGCAACGAAGCCGTCTTCATGGTTTCGAAAAGATCCTGTGAATGGTTGCTGGCCGCCCCGTCCGTGCCGAGAGCGACGTTGACCCCCTGGCGAAGCATTTCGACGATCGGCGCAATCCCGTCTCCAAGCATCATGTTGCTGACGGGATTGTGAGAAACGGACGTGCCGGTTTCCCGGAGAATACCGATTTCTTTTTCTGAGACGTGTACGGAATGAGCGAAGATCGAATTGGCCGCCGGAATGTCAAACTGAGCAAGAAACTCCACGACGCCGTTTTTCTTGTGTTGGTTTTGCACGGACTCGACCACTGATTTCGATTCCGCAACATGAGCGCTGATACCCAGCGAATGATTATCGGCAAATTGCCGGAGCTCGCGGAGCAACTCGGGCGTGGTGTTGATCGGCGGAGTATTCGGCCCGGTCATAAAGCTGAGACGCTGTCGATTTTGGTGTTGACTCAGAACCTTCTCGATCTGTCGAAATGCTTGCTCGGGCTTTTCCTTCGTGCAATCGGGTACGATCTCACCCGTATCCATGATGGTACGTGCGAACACTCCTCGAATGCCCGAATTCTCGATCGCCCGAATCGTCTCGAACGCGCAGTCGAAGCTCGGATTCAAAAAATTGTGCTCACAAACCGTCGTCACTCCACTACGGAGCGCCTCGACACATCCGAGCAAGCTTCCTGCATAAAAATGCTCGGGCCGAAGCACGCGAGCACAGCCATAGATTCGGCGCAGCCAAGGCATCAGTTCGAGATCTTCCCAAACGGCGCGCAGCAACACTTGATAAAGATGCGTATGAGCATTCACGAGACCGGGCATGAGCACTGCGCCGGCCGCGTCGATCACCTGTTCGTCGGGCAGAACTTCTGGCGGCGTGCCTGTATGGACCGCAGTTATGGCACCGTCCTGTATCCGCACGTAGCCAAAAAAAGACTGGCGGGCTTCGGTCATCGGCAGAATAAGCGCATTGGTAATAAGTGTGCTGCTCATTATGAACCTTCTGTAGTAAAAAGATTTGCACTCCGTCCGAGTTCTCTCCACCTTGACGAGAGTGTGTCACGTAACGAGTGGCCTATTTGTCATCTCGAGCGGAGCGAGAGATCTTTCACTAATAACATACTAAGAATCACTAAGAAGGATTTCTCGCGTTAAGCGCGAAATGACAAGTGAGAGACATGCTGGAGCGAATGTGCTTCAAATCCACTGGTTTTAAATACGTGTTTCAATGGAAACAGCCCTGGAGATGATAAACGGGCGCCCCTACATCAGAGTCCCGCTCTAGCCTTTGACTCCGCCAAGCTTCTCCATAAACCCGCTTTTGCGGATCTCTTCCATCAGGGTCGCATCGATGAAGTCCTCCGCCTTTGCGCCACGCGCCTTCGGCGTCGGAAGTGAGTCAATAACATTTTGAATGCCGCGGTTTTCGGGCAATGGAAAATCCCGAAAAGATTTCGTCAGCCGCTCGTATAAAGCACCCACCTCGGCATCACCGTTACTTTCGCGCAAAACCGCGCGCGCAAGCTCCGAATTATTTTTGAACGTGTGGATTCCTTCAATGAGCGCCTGTAAAAATCGCTTGACGTGATCGCGCTGATTTTTGAGCAACGACCCGGAAACCACCACTCCGTAATTGGCAAATTCCAAGGGCAGCTCGGACAGGTCCGCGAGCACGCGGCAACAGCCAGTGGCGACAATCTTCGCCACTCCGGTCGAGCTCACCAACGCCGCATCCATGTGGCCAGCAACGAGCGCGGCTGTACGACTTGGGGTATTGCCCGATTGGAAAAAACTTACGTCCTTTTCAGGATCGATTTTCCAGTATTTGAGAGCCACCCGAGTCATGATATCCGAGCCCGAGCCAAAGCGGCTGATGGTGATTTTCTTACCTTTCAAATCGGCGGGTGTTTTGATGTTGCTGCGCACGACAAAAAAGGGCTCAAGCCGATTGATCGGCACCGCGATCACTTTGAGGCTCTGTCCCGCCAAGGCGAGATTCAGCATCGCAGGCGTGTCAAAACCGGCAATGCCGATATCGCCCGACGAGAGCGTCTGCGCCATTAGGGTACCGCTCGAAAGATAAACCGTTCGCACTTCTAGACCGTGCTTTCGCCAGAGCGCGCTTCGATCGATCACTTTGAGCAGATCGGAGCCGATGCCGGCACCGCTGAATCCCATATTTAGAACCGGCAGGTTTTGTCCCCAAATCGTTGCTGTGCTGAAAATCCAAACCGCAACCGCGATCAAGCATCGCAGAAATTTTTTCAAGCTTTGCTCCTCCAGTCCTCGCCATTTTCGAGCGTCATCAAGTTAGCGAGTCCGCATGACGCCGTCAATGCACCGAAGTGACTCTTGGAACCGACGCTTGACCGTGCTGGCCGAACCGGACTAAGGTAGCTCAAATTTTGACGCGAGGTGACCCATGGCTCAGGATGCGAAAGAATTTCGACACCAGACCCCCGATTTTGAGGGAGTGAAAAAGACCTGGCACGTCTGTAACACTGATCTCATGAAAGTACAGGTCCAAGTGGTTAAAAACGGCGGTGAAAACAACTTGCATACCCATACCGGTGAAGACGCGTTTTGGTACGTCATCAGCGGTGCGGTCAAATTCTATGGCGAAGGCGATAAGCTAATCGGCGAGTACCAGAAAGGCGAAGGTATCGTTATCCCGCGCGGCTTTAAATACTGGTTCGAAAGCGCCGCGGCTGAACCATTGGAAATCCTGCGCGTGACCGCCAAAGATCAAAGCATCGAGAATAAGCGGCTTGATCTATCTCCACAAAAGCAGTGGATGATCGACCAGAACACGTTTGGCACCCGCCAGTAATCGATTCCATTCGAATCTGCAGAGGGGAATGCGGCCCGTCCCCTCTGCCGGCTCGATTATTCAGCTCTTTCACTGGCTCATCAGCGCTTCGTCCTTGAACCTTCGGCAAGGAATCTGCAGTCATAACCGAACCCAACTCGTTAGAGCTATAACCATCAGTTTGATCGAGTTCGACAACTCTTGCTCGGCTTGTTTGTGCTTGCCGTCGTACCGTCAGGCTATGTAGGGCCGCGGAGCTTCTTTCGCTCCGCGCCACGTATTCCTCCATCGGCGGATGTTCAAAAATAATCCTGACCTTGCGATGATCGCCGCGAAAGGCTTCTATCGCAACGTGCATCTGCACACGATGCACGGCCGCTCTGACATCGCTTGCCGAGATTGTAGGTGTCGCCGAATTAGGCGAGCCCTACGACGTCGAGCGCACGCA
>DATBEY010000192.1:0-8816 GCA_036558765.1 Binatia bacterium
CATGGATTTCCGGCGTGATTTATTTCGATGGCTGGTCCAAGGCGCAGGAAACGCGACAGGGTCGGCGGAATTTTCTCTGGTCCGATCGATTGCTGAATGGCGTTACGCAGATCTTCCCCGGGCACATCGGCGCGATCATGATCAAGGACATCAAGACGTTCATGCGCGACACCACGCAGTGGTCGCAGCTTTTTCTCCTGCTCGCCCTCATCGTCGTCTATTTGTACAACTTCAAGGTTTTGCCCCTGGAGCGCTCGCCGATGCCCGCCGGAATTCTGCGCATCGTGGTTTCCTTTGCCAATCTCGCGCTGGCCGGCTTTGTGCTGAGCGCCGTGGCGGTCCGTTTTGCGTTCCCCGCGGTTAGCCTTGAAGGCAGAGCCTTCTGGATCTTGCAGAGCGCGCCCGTGTCGCTGCGAGCTTTGGTATGGAGCAAGTTTTGGCTGGTGTTTGTTCCGCTGCTCTTGCTCGGCGAATTACTCATTTTTTTGAGCAACCTTCTGCTTCATGTGCCGTCATGGATGATGGCGATCTCTTTGGTTACCATCTTTTTAATGACCTTTGGCATCACTGCCATTGGCATCGGCCTCGGCGCGCTGTACCCTAATTTCAATTACGAGAATGCCGCCGAAATCCCCACCAGCTTCGGCGGCGCTATCGCAATGATTCTGAGCGTCGCCTTCATCGCGGTTGCGGTGATCATCGAGGCTTGGCCGGTTTATCAACTGACGATCGCTTCCCTGCGCTATGCGCGGATTGCCGCGCCGACGGCCGGGGTGCTGGCGCCGACACTGATCGCTGTCGCGCTGCTGACTGCGGCGGTCGTGATTGTTTCGCTACGGATTGGCATCAAACGTCTCGAGCAGTTGAGAGACTAAAACATTGGGGAGTAGCATGGAGCTTATTCACACGTTGTATCAACCTAGCGGTCAGGGACCGTTTCCTACGCTGTTGACGATTCACGGCCGCGGCGCCAACGCCTTCGATTTGCTGGGACTAGCGCCCCATTTCTGCAGCGGGAGATTCATGGTCATTTGCCCGCAGGCGCCGCTGGAAACACCGATCGGGCCGGAGACCGTCGGCTATGCTTGGTATCCGATGAGCATGGGCGGCCCGCCCGATATCGATGCGATCCTCACGTCGCGACAGCGATTACAAGCGTTCTTGGAAGAGTGTCTCAAAACCTATTCGATCGATCCGCGAAGACTGGGAATCATCGGCTTCAGTCAAGGTGGGGTGATGGCGTACAGCCTCGCGCTTACGAATCCCGAGCGATTTGCAGCATTGGCGGTGTTGAGCAGCTGGCTGCCAAAAGAAATGTTGCCGCGGATTGAGATCAGCACCGCCGTGCAATCGCTGCCGACGATCGTGCAGCACGGGACTGAAGATCCGACGATCCCGGTCGATCGCGCGCAAAAGTCGGTGGAGATACTGCGTCAATCGAAGGTGCCGCTAACCTATCGTGAATACCAAATGGGTCACGAAATCAGCGCAAGAAGCCTAGCCGATCTGTCCGGCTGGCTGGAAGAAAAATTTCTTTCCGGCGGATAAAAAGGGGCGACGGCTGGTCGCCCCTTTTTGTCGAATCAGAACGTAGCGTTTAGCGCCGCATGTAGCTCATATCTTTGGCCATCGCCTCTAGCCGCGCGATGCGCTCTTCCATTGGCGGGTGCGTGCTGAAAAGATTGGCTATTCCGCCGCCGCTCAGTGGATTGACAATGAACATGTGGGCGGTCGAGGTCGCGGTGGCATCGCTGACTTGCATCGGAATATTCTGCGCGCCCATTTGGAGCTTGCGTAGCGCGCTCGCCAGAGCGAGCGGATCTCTCGTAACCTTGGCGCCGCCTTCATCCGCCATATATTCGCGCGAGCGCGACACCGCCATTTGGATGAGCATGGCCGCGATCGGTGCGACGATCATCATGAACAAAAGACTAAACATGTTGCCGCCGCCCTCCTCGCGGTCGCGGCTGCCGCCTCCGAAAATCGCCGCCCACTGCGCCATCTGCGCAAGATAACTGATGGCGCCGGCGAGGGTAGCGGCGATGCTGCTGACGAGAATATCGCGGTGCTTTACGTGGCTGAGCTCGTGACCCAAAACCCCGGTGAGCTCGCGTCTGTCGAGAATCCGCCGAATCCCTTGCGTGACAGCCACCGCCGCGTGTTCCGGATTGCGACCCGTGGCAAACGCGTTCGGAGTTTCTTCAGGAATAATGAAGACCCGCGGCATCGGCAACCCGTCTTTGACCGTAAGCTCGCGCACGATGTCAAAGAGCTCCGGATCATCGTTCTGCGAAATCTCTTGCGCGCGGTACATCCTGAGCACGATTTTGTCGCTGAACCAATAGCTGAAGAAATTCATTACGCCGGCGAAAATGAGCGCCATTACAGCGCCGTTGGGTCCGCCGAACATCTGGCCGATCCAAACCACCAGCGCGGTTAGCACCGCCAGAAGCATGGTCGTACGTAAACGGTTCATATTCGCCTCCGTTTTAGGTCATCGTCATCCTAGGTAGCTAAAAGCTTAAGTCAAGCTTTTTTCAGGTTCGGATGGGTATATAGTTGAATGTGCGTACGCTATCGGTCAAAAGCAAGTGTCCCCAAACCCGTGAAAATCCTAAGAAGCCGCTGTTCGAGCAATTGGCAGAAGGAGACGACTCATGCGTTTAGGTGTGGTATTCCCGCAAACCGAAATCGGTACTGATCCCGCTGTCATAAAGGATTATGCCCAGACGGTAGAAGGCCTCGGATACACGCACATCCTGGCATACGATCACGTCATTGGCGCTAATCTCGCCAGCCGGCCGGGGTGGCAGCCACCCTATAGCCACTTAGACAGCTTTCACGAGCCCTTGGTTCTGTATGGCTATCTCGCCGGCCTCACTAAGACTATCGAGCTCACCACCGGGATTATCATTCTGCCGCAGCGGCAAACGGTTCTGGTTGCAAAGCAGGCGGCGACCGTCGACGTTCTTAGCGGCGGTCGGCTCCGTTTCGGTATCGGCATCGGCTGGAACCCGGTCGAATACGAAGCCTTGGGTCAGGATTTCAAAAACCGCGGCCAGCGCTCCGAGGAGCAGGTCGAACTCTTGCGCCAGCTTTGGACTCAAGAATTGGTCACCTTCAAGGGCCGCTGGCACACGGTCACCGACGCCGGCATCAATCCATTGCCGGTCCAGCGGCCGATCCCCATTTGGTTTGGCGGCACGGACGACCGCGCGCTTCGGCGCCTCGCGAGACTCGGCGATGGCTGGTTCCCCCTGATGAATCCCGATGATAAATGCCGGGACGCCATCGAGAAAGTCCGGAACTATGCGCGCGACGCCGGCAGAGATCCCGAAAAAATCGGCATCGAAGGAAGAATTTCTCACGGCTCCGGCTCGGAAGAAGCTTGGCGCAAAGAGTTGCAAGCCTGGCACTCCCTAGGCGCCACCCATGCGAGCTTCAATACCATGAAAGCCAACCTACGTTCGCCGGCGGCGCACATTGATGCGCTCCGCAGGTTTAAAGCCGTCGCGGCATCGATCTAGCCAGCTTAGAGTGTGGTGGAACAAAATTCATTGAAATAAATACACCAAGACTTTGTCGTCATGCCGGTGCAAACCGGCATCCAGCAGTCTTTTGAAATCCTGGATTCCGGGTCGCGCTAGCTATCGCCAGCTTGCCCGGAATGACGATGTGACACTAGTCTGCAGTGGCTGCGACTCGCTGCCGGTGTTTATCGAGCCATTTATGCACGGCTTCGAAGGGATCGCGACCCTTTGCGACCGCGCTACGCATCGCCTCGACCGTGCGCGTGAGATCGTTGCCGTTGGCGCCGTAGAGCGACTCGAACATATCGATCTGAGTAAGGTAAACCAGATAATTCATCAGCACCGCGTTGTTCAATGAGCGTTGACTGAAACGCCGGAAACTCTGATCCGGGTGCTCGGCAAGGTAGCGCTGCCATTCCTCTTGGCTCCGGGCGAAGACTTCTTCGCGCAATCGGAGTTTGTCGGCGCGCGGAATATCGCTGCGGTAGAGACTACGCAGCGTATCGGCGACCTGATTGATGAACCGGCCGAACTCCCGCTCGTGATCCCAGATTTGGACGGCGCGCGCGTATTCCTTACTTTCCGCGCCGAACCGGTCGCGGAAGAAATCAATGGCGGCTCGATTGCCGACGAAATTGGCCGCGCTCTCGTTAAAAGCACCCGCGCCGTTAACGTATAGAGTGTTGTGAAACAGCTCATGAAAAATGATCCCGGCCAGGCCAACTTTGTCGTAGCGCAGCAAATGCGACAGCAGCGGGTCGTCGAACCAGCCCAAGGTGCTAAAAGCCGCTGAGGTCCGCATCATCGTGTCATAATTTTGGGCTTTCAACCGGGCGATTTCAGCCTCCGCTTCCTCGCGCGAAAAAAAACCTTTGTAGGGCACATTGCCGATAATAAGAAACCACCAGGTATAGGGCTTGAGCTCGGTTTTGGGCGCCGCCATCACGATATAGGTTAAATCAGGCCGGTCTACCCGCGAGTAGCTCGAGTAACTGCCGCCCACGTTGAATTTGAGCACATCGCGCGCATATTTGCGCACCGCCAATACGAGCTTGAGCTTTTCCTGGGTGTCCGCCTGCACGTCGGCGCTAGCGACGAAGTCGGTGATGGGCTCGCGACGCCAGAGAATTTTTCCCTCCTCGTAAGCGGCCCGCAACACGTACAAAGGCGAACAGCCTGGCAGGATCGCCGCGATGGCAACGCTCAGCGCAGCGAGCCAGAAAAGTTGCTTGTACCTTCGCCGCAGGAAAGAACCGACTCCAAGATAACGACTAAAACGCCGCGCACGCACAGACATTCACGCCAGAAGCTTGGCTCCCAGATCATGAGCCGCCAGCTTCAACTCCTCTCGCTCATATTGCAATTGGTACAACCGGTAATAGATGCCCTGCCTCTCCATCAACTCGGCGTGGCTCCCGACTTCACGCACTTCACCATGATGCAGCACGATAATACGGTCGGCATTGCGGATGGTAGATAGCCGATGCGCGATCAGTAGGCAAGTCCGATCGCGCATGACTTTTTCGAGAGCGTCCTGGATCAACGCTTCGGTCTCCGTGTCGATGCTGGAAGTCGCCTCGTCCATCACCAAGATTTCCGGTTGATAAACCAGCACGCGCGCCAGGGACAAGAGCTGGCGCTGTCCGCCGGAAAAGTTGCTGCCGCGCTCGCGCACGTGCGCCGCATAGCCGTCGGGCAGGCGGCGAATAAAGCGATCCGCGTTAGCGATTTCAGCTGCCTCGCGAATGCGTTCCAGCGGAATCGACGGATTTCCCAGAGCGAGATTGGCGCGCACGTCGCCGGAAAAAAGAAAAACATCCTGCAGCACCACGCCGATGTGCCGTCGCAGCGCCCGCAAGTCCCAATCCCTGACGTCGACACCGCTGACTTTAATCGCACCCTTCTGAATATCGTAAAGGCGATTGAGCAATTTGATCGTTGTCGTTTTGCCCGAGCCCGTGGCGCCCACGACGGCGACCTTCTCACCGGGCTCGATACGGAAAGAGACATTCTTCAAAACCGGCTCGCCGGCCTTGTAGTGAAACCAGACCCGATCAAAAACCACCTCGCCACGGAACGGTTTCGGGACCTGTGGCGTTTTTGGATTGGCGATATCGACCGGGGTGTCGAGCAGGTGAAAGATTCTTTCCGCTGACGCCATCGCCGATTGCATGACCGTGTACTTCTGACTGAAATCTCGGAGCGGCACGAAAAATCGATGAATATATTCGTTGAACGCGACCAGCGTGCCAATGCCGATGATGCCGTGCAGCACCTCGCCGCCGCCGTACCAAAGCAGGAGACCGACGCTGACGGAACCCGCCGCTTCGACCATGGAATAGAGCCCGGCTTCATACAAATTGGATAAATGATAGGCATCGCGATGATCCGCGTTGAGCGCTTCGAATTCGCGGTAGGTTTTCTGTTCGCGCGCGAATAGCTGGATCACGGCCATCCCCGAAATCGCTTCGCCCAGATAGGCGTTGATGCGGGCGATGCGCACCCGGATTTGCCGGTAGGTGCGGCGCGCTTTGACGCGAAAAAAATTGATCGCCAGCGCCATGGGCGGGATCAGCGCGAGCGATACCAGCGCCAGCTCGATATCGAGATAGAACATGATGCCCACGATCCAAACCACCATGACGAAATCGGATGCCAGCGTGATGACGCCTGCGGCGAACATCTCCTGCAGCACGTCGACGTCGGTGGTCATGCGCGTGACCAACCGGCCGACGGGATTGCGGTCGAAGTAGCTCGTCGGCAGCTTTTGCACATGGGAGAAAATCGCCACGCGCAAATCTGCGAGACAGCGCTGCGCCACCAACATGGAAAAATAGTACTGGGCGAAGACCGTGAGGGTTTCACCGATCAATGCGGCCAGGAAAAGCAGCATGACATTTTGCAAGCCCCAGAGATTCTTGCTCGCAATGTACTGATCGATGCCCACTTTCATCAGGTAAGGCTGCGCCAGGCCGAAGGCTTGCTGCAGCGGCAAGAGCAGCAGGCTCAACAAAAAGAGTCGCTTATAGGGAATGATGAACTGCCATAAACGGCGGATCAGGCCGAAATCGTAGGCTTTGCCAAGGATTTCTTCTTGTTCGATCGCTTCGGTCATCTAGATCTCTTCCAGCTCCTCGCTCAGACGCTGCTGCTGCCAAAGCTCGGCATAGACGCCGCCGCGCCGGATCAGTTCGTCGTGATTGCCGCGCTCGATGATCGCTCCTTCGTCGAGAACCAGGATCTCATCGGCTTCTCTGACCGCGGAAATTCGATGCGAGATGATCAGGCAGGTTTTTTCTTTGAGGATCGCACGCAGCCCGTGGAGAATCTCGGCCTCGGTCTGGGCATCGACACTGGAGAGGCAATCGTCGAGAATCAGCACCGGCGGATCCAGCACCAGCGCGCGCGCCAGTGTCGCCCGCTGTTTTTGCCCCCCGGAAAGCGTCACGCCGCGCTCACCCACGACGGTGTCCAGCCCGAGCGGAAAAATCTCCAGATCGCGATCCAATCGCGCGATCGCTGTAGCCCGCGCCAGCTCGTCGGGTGAACACTGTTCCTTGCCCAAACCCAGATTGGCCTTGAGGGAGGTCGAAAACAGAAACGGCTCCTGCGGAACATAACCGATCAACCGGCGCAGATCACGGAGCTCGACCTGGCGGATGTCCTGTCCGTCGAGGAAAATTGCCCCGCTCGAAACGTCAATCAGCCGGGGCACGAGCTGCGCCAGCGTGCTCTTGCCGGAACCCACTCGCCCCACCAACCCTACCGAGCGTCCCACCGGGAGTGTGAAATTGATCGCGGAGAGCGCTGGATGGCCGTTTCTTTGCCGTTCGTAGGCAAAAGCAACATCGCGAAACTCGATACCGTCTTTGATCGCACCGATAGCGATGGGCGCCCGCGGGTCGGTGATCTCCGGCTTCACTTCGAGAATCTCGTCGAGCCGGCGCATGGCAGCGCGGCCGCGTTCGACCAAAGATAGCATCCAACCGAAAGCCGCCGTCGGCCAGGCGAGCACATTGAGATACGCGATAAAGGCGACGATATCCGCCACCAAAAGGTCGCCGCGCATGACACGAATGCCGCCGTACCAGATCACGATCAACACCGTAAGCCCATTGATGCCCTGCATCACCGGATTGACGATGCCGCGCATCTTGGCCATTTCCATGCTTTTGACTTCGTAATCTTTGTTCAAACCGATGAAGTGCTGGGTTTGAAACTCTTCCTGCGCGTAGGCTTTGACCACGTGCATGCCGCTCAAGTTTTCCTGCACGTGGCTGCTCAAAGCCGACATTTGTTGCTGCACTTCCAGCGAGCTCTTCATGATGCGGCCGCGAAAGCGGCGCGCCACGTAGATCAGCAACGGAAACGGCGCCAAAGCGGCGAGGGTCATGCGCACATCCATCGAGAGCATCAAAGCCACCGCATAGACGTAATAAAGCGGCGCGTTGGCGAAATTGAGCACGCCCGGACCGAGCATCGTCCGCACCGCGGAGATATCGTTGATCACGCGTGACATCAGATCGCCGGTCCTTTGCGAGTGATAAAACGACAGCGGCAGTTTTTCTAAATGGGCGAATAGATCGTTGCGCAGATCGTACTCGACGTTGCGCCCGGCGTTGAAAATCAACGCGCGCGAATAGGTTCGGACAAACCCCTGCGCGATCGCGGCGGCGATGATCAACAGCACGTAATATCGCACGTCGCGAAGCGCGCCGCCGTTCTCGATGATTCGGATCGCCTCGCGGATCCACCAGGGAATCCACATGACCAAGGTCGCGGTGCCGATCAGACACAGACCGCCGAAGAGATAATGTCGCCAGTAACGCCAAATGTATTGGGAGATGCGCCCCATGTAGAGGTATTAGAATACTCTACGGCTTCGGCGGTCGCAACAAATGGTTGTCGCAGTGCTGTACGCACGAAGGTCGCTTGACAATGCGACAGCGCTCCCTAATAAACATGAGTGATGACCGTCACCGCGCGCCAACGGCGCCATGCGCTGCGTAACATCGCCATCATCGCACACGTCGATCACGGTAAAACCACTTTGGTCGATGGCATGCTGCGCCAAAGCGGGATTTTTCGCGCAAACGAGCAGGTTGCCGATCGGGTCATGGATTCGATGGATCTCGAACGCGAACGCGGCATCACGATCATGGCGAAGAACACCACGATCCATTACGGCGATGTGAAGATCAACATCGTTGATACCCCGGGTCACGCCGACTTCGGCGGCGAGGTCGAGCGCACGCTGGCGATGGTCGATGGCGTGATGTTGCTCGT
>DATBEY010000193.1:0-6917 GCA_036558765.1 Binatia bacterium
CATAACCCGACGGTCGAGGTCATCGAACGTGGCGCGGTTTGGGAGGTGCTCGAGCGCGCCAAAAAAGCCGGCAAGATCCGCCACTATGGAGTTTCCATCAACAGCATGGAAGAAGGCATCGCGGCAGTGAAAGATGGCCGCGCAGAAACCATTCAGGTCGAATACAATTTGCTCGCGCAGGAGCCCGCTGAAACATTTTTTCCGGCGGCGCAACAGGCAAACATTGGGGTGATCGCCCGGGTGCCACTCAAGCGCGGCATTCTGACGGGAAAATTGAAGCAATCCGACGAACAGCGCTTCCAGGGCGAAGACGTGCGCGCGCGCAGCTTCAAGGGCGAAGCTTTCGCTCAAGAACTGGCGAAGGCAGAGCAATTGAAATTTTTAGCACACGGTGCGGTGCAGAGTCTTGGCCAGGCTGCGATCGCCTTTTGCATTGCTCACCCCGCGGTTAGCGTGGTGATTCCCGGCGCGCGCAATGCTGAACAGATGCGCGAGAATGCATCCGCCGCCGACGTCGAAATTCCCGCAGCCGATCTGGAAAAAATCTCCGACCTGTGGCGCCGTAATTTCGCTGTCTAGTGGTGCATTGCATCGATTCATCATGAACAAAGTAATTTCACAATGGCCCAATGACAAGAAGCTCGCCGTACTGGTTACAGTGATGTTCGAAATCTGGTCCGACGGCAAAGCGCCGCCCTACTCACCGATGACGACGTCGCTCAAGCCTGGAACGATCGATCTTCTCGGCATTTCCTGGTCGCAGTACGGCGGCAAAACCGGTATCTGGCGATTTATGAGAATTTTCACAGACCTCGAAATCGCCGCGACCATTTGTCTGAACGCCAGATGTGCGGAAGTTTTTTCCGAAGCGGTGAAAGAGCTGCACCACCGCGGCCACGAAATCGCCGGCCATTCGTATACGCAAGATTCGATACTTCCCTATCTTTCTCTTGAACAAGAGACCGAAATGATCCACCGGTGCTCGGGAATTATCCAAGGCGCAGTCGGTAACCGACCTGTAGGTTGGTTTAGTCCGGTAGCGGCGCCCACAACTGAGACAGCGGGATTACTTGCGGAAGCGGGTTTTCTTTGGCACGGCGATTATAACGATACGGATTTGCCCTACCTTTTAGCAACCGGAAAGGGAAAATTGGTCGCCATACCACACAGTGACTTCACGGATAATCGAACCCTGCGTTCCAGTCCGCGCGATTTTTACAACGTCTACAAAGATACCTTTGACTATCTCTATCGATATGAAGCCCCAGCACTGATCAATCTTACGGTGCATGCGCATTTCGGCGGCCGACCGCTCATGTCCGCGATGCTCTATGACCTGTTGAAGTATATGCGCGGGTATCCAGATGTTTGGTTCGCCCGCCACGATGAGGTGGCGCGCTGGACCATCGAACAGGCGCAGAGATAACTGACCAACATTCATTGTCGCCCGGCTGCGCTCAACAATTTTATTTTCAAGCACATTTTCAGGCGGCGACGTTTGCCTTTTTGATCGGCAGATCGCCGGTTAGAACTCTCCGCGAAAAAATCCCCGCTGCCCTCGCGCTTCCTCCACCCCGACTTCCAAGTAGCGGATTTGACTCTTAGGAAAACTCCGGCGGACTTTTCGGCGGATTTGACCGGCAACATACTCGGCGAGTAGTTCCGTGCTGGTATTGATCAATGGAAGTAAAAGCACATCCTGCCGCGGCAAAATAATTTTTTGCTGCTTATAACGGAGCTCAATCTCATGGGGGCGCTGGCGGAGATCAACCATCGGGCTAGCACTCTGAATCAGCGTCCGGTGATCCAGATCATCGCAGATGCCCTTTACCAGCGGTTTGAACGATATAAAATCGAGCAGCACGCCGGCCGGATCAAGTTCCCCTTCCATCACGACCGACACTTGATAATTGTGCCCGTGCAGCGGTTCTCGTTGGCCATTGCTAAAAATCAAGAAATGGGCGGAAGCAAAGTTGAAATAATCTTTGGCGACTTCGATCCTAAATGATCGCGACATGCGTCGGACGTTAGCCAAAACTACCCAGGCTTTCAACCGGATGATCTGGCCAATTGCATTATTTACTTTCTTACATCGACCCCGATCGCTTCGGTGATTCGCTTGAAACCATCACGTTCGAGCAACCGGAGCAGTCCTGCATTGATGCGCTTGACTGCGCCGGGACCTTCATAAATCCAACCGGTATAGATCTGCACCGCCGTCGCGCCGGCCTTGATCTTGTCGTAAGCGTCGGCCGCGTTGAAAATTCCACCCACACCGATGATCGGTAATTTCGGACCGGCAACTTGATAAATGTGCTTGACGAACGAGGTTACCCGCGCCGTAATCGGCCTGCCGCTCAACCCCCCCGGCTCCCGACCGTAACATGATTTGAGCCTTTCCCGCATGAACGCCGTTGCATTCGTCGCGACGATTCCCGTTAGTCTGGCATTGCACGCCTCTTCGATGATCTCATCGAGCTGAAAGAATTCCATATCGGGAGCAATTTTCACGAATATCGGTTTGGGAGCGGTTTTCGCGAGCGTCGCAAGGTCGGTATTTTTCTGCTGCACCGAGGAAAGTAATGCACGTAAGAGGGACTTCTCCTGTAGGTCGCGTAGATTCGGCGTATTGGGTGAGCTCACGTTCAAGGTAAAGAAATCACCATGCGGAAAGAGCGTCTCGAAGCAGGACAGAAAATCCGCGACCGCATCTTTGGTTTCCACGATTTTCGTTCTGCCGAGATTCAAGCCAACAGGAATTTTCGGCCAGTGACCGTTGGCCTGCAATCGACTGAGCTTATCGGCAATGACCGCGGCTCCTTCGTTATTGAAGCCCAGGCGATTGATCAGCGCGTTGTCCTCGGGAAGACGATAAAGCCGCGGCTTGGGATTCCCCGGCTGTGCTTGCGCGGTAATTGCGCCAATTTCCATAAATCCGAAACCGAATGCGGCGATCGTTTTCGGCGCATGCGCGTTTTTATCAAAACCGCCGGCAAGCCCAACGGGATTGGTAAACTGCAGCGGTCCGAGCATCACCGCCAGACGCTCGTCATTAATCCGATAATACTTGTCGAGAAGCGGCGATAGAAACTCCGCTTGCGCCATGAGCGCAAGGATTAGCTCGTGGCTGGCTTCGGGATCCTTGCGAAAAAGCAGCGGACGAATGAGCGTTTGGTACAACATCGAGAATCAGAATGCGTGGAAGAGCCGGTGGCATCTGCCGAGCGGCAAGGTGACACACGAGAGGGAGAGCACAATTACTCTCCCTCTGCGTATCGTACATGACTAACGCTGGCGACCGTGATTGGTCTTGAGCGGCTATTGCATCATTTGAACGGGGCGCAAGGTGCAGGAGTCATAATCATATTTTCTTGCATAACCAGAAACTCTCGAGTTGCCGGCGGCCATCCGTCGACAGTCTTGGTGGCCTCAGCCCGCAAGCGTTCGCGCTCGCCGGCATCTTTGTACGCCCAAACATGAATATACTGATTCAGCGGTCCGACGATCGTTTGCCCGGCGAATACCAGCGGCGAGACCTTGGTCCGCGCTGGAATGACCTTACCAAAGCGCTCCAATACCGTCGGCATCGTCCCCGGCTGATATGTGTAGGTGCGGAACTCGTAAATTTCGCCCAGCTTGCGCTCCGGAAGCGGCGGTGAGAACGGCGCTGGCTGAATGAATTTGTTCTCCTGAGTGACGATGAACTCCTGGGTTTTGGGCGGCCACTTTCCGGTTTTTCTTGCTTCGGCGCCGATCCGCTCCCGATCTTCGAAGCTGTCATACGGCCAGACATGAACAACCCGATTCAACCCGCCCACTTCGGAAAGCCATAGGCCGAGCAATTTCGAAAATTGCAATCGCGCTGTGAGCCCTTCGGCAAATCGTTCGACAAAGTTACGAGTCATCCCGGGTTTCAACACATAGGTTCGCATCTCGAGAAACATCGCCTACCTCCTTTAATCGAGTTTCCTATCCTTTCCCATAAAGCGCCGAGTAAATGCAACAGCAGGTCTGTTATTGGAACATAACCTGAGGGGAGATTTTACGCCTCGATGTTCTGTTGTCATGACCGTGGTTCGCTTCGAAAAAAAGTTAGCCGATGGCATCGATGACCCGTCAGAGCATTCGTCGGTTGAGAATCGACGTACTTGTCAACGAAGCTTGATTACTTATCATGGTTGTCATCCTTACCTAGAAACCTCGCTCTCCCAAGAACCACAAAATGCCACAAGCTACTCCGTCGGACGGTGGTACATATGTTGCTCCTGGCCACAGGCTGTTTAATAACCCGTTCATTTTACTCAATTAGAGAAAGTTGAAGATGGAAGCCAAAAATCCTACAGATAATTCCACACGGCAGCAGACCGACAATCTTTATCCACGCTCCGTCACGCTCCGCAGAAAAATCGAAATTTCTGGCCAAACCCTCGATGAGCCCACTGCCACAGTCAGGCAGCAATCCGCTTCGCCGGAAAAACGCAAGTTGTATTTGCCGGTCAAAGGCAAGTTTTTTGTCTCAACGGCTTTTGCATGTATCTGGATTTCGCTTTCTTGGTTCCTCGCACAACACTGGCTCGCCGAGCTCGCTCAGGTGGTTGGCGAAATGCCGGCCGCTGTCATCGTGTTTTTTATCGCTCTGCTGCCCGGGTTTCTGAACGCACATATTCTATCCAGCGTGATTCTTGACCGTCCGCCCAAACTCCGTATGGATCTGAAATTTCCCGCAATCAGTCTCTTGGTTGCGGCTTACAACGAAGAAGAAAACATTTCCGAAACGATTCGAGGCATCAAAAACCAGGACTATCCGGCCAAGATCGAGATCATCGTGGTCGATGACGGCTCCGGCGATAACACCGTGTCCATGCTTCACTCGTTCAATATGCCCAATCTGAAGATTATTCGGGCGAACCACGGTGGTAAAGCTAGAGCTCTCAACGAAGGACTGCAGCATGTCTCTCAGGAAATTGTTGTTTGCATCGATGCGGACACATTTCTTCATCCGCAAGCGCTCCGCCGTATCATCGCGCGTTTCCTGACCGACCCTGCCGAAACTGCGGCGATTGCCGGCTGTGTGCTGGTGAAAAATTCGCGCTCGACGTTTATGACGCGGTTACAAGAGTGGGATTACTTCACTGGAATCGCCTCTGCCAAGCGTCAGCAGTCGCTCTATCAGGGAACTCTCGTGGCCCAGGGCGCGTTTAGCGCCTTTCGGACCAAGATCGTTAAAGCGCACGATGGCTGGCCGTCGGTGATCGGTGAAGACATTGTACTCACATGGGCACTCATCAACAGCGGCTGGCGAATAGGATTCGAGCCCACCGCAATCGGTTTCACTAGCGCTCCGGAAACCTTCGAGGGATTTTACCATCAACGTAAACGTTGGGCGCGCGGGATGATTGAGGGTCTGAAACGCTACGGTCATCTGGTTTGGAAAAGTTCGCGTCTATCGGCATTTTTCGTCGGCGTCGATTTCATTATTCCCTTTATTGATCTTTTTTATGCTTTCGTGTTTCTTCCGGGCATCATCTTGGCTCTCTTCGGTCATTACTACGTCGTCGGGCCCCAGACTTTGCTAGTCATACCTTTGGCCTTTCTTATTGTGTTGATCATGTACAAAAAACAAAAGGCCGTCTTCAATGAGCTCGGCTTACGAGTACGACAAAATCTCGTTGGTTTTCTGGTTTACATGCTCATCTACCAAGCGCTAATGTCACCGATATGCGTCGTTGGCTACGGCCAAGAAATTTTGGGAATGACGAAGCGCTGGTAAACACAGTACATCCATTGTCGAGCTTCTCCCTGATCGCGTAGATCTCAGAAATCTGGAATACAGTCCTCTGCTCTCCTGGCGGTTTTCGGCGCAGCTTTCAACCGAAGTCGCAGATTTTCTATTTTTCAGAACACGGTTGTGTTATGATTCCGGCCATTTGCCGGGGTCTTTTGTCAAAGTTCCCATGAAAACGTCAGGCATTTTTATTTTTTTCCTTCTTTTGATTTTCTCGACGACTGTGCGGGCTCAAACCGTTGATGAGCTACGCACAGCGATTCAGTCGAGTTCCGATGCCGTCACGAAAGCTGGGCTTTACAAGCGACTTGGTGACCTTCTCGTTGAACAAGACAATCTCGAACAAGCGGCCGATGCGTTTTCCCAGGCATTGGCGCTTGGTCGAAATAGTTTCTCACCGCGCGAACGCCTTCAAATGGCCATCTATCTGTCCTGGGCGGACCGCTTGGACGAGTCTAGAGACGAGTTACAGAAGCTGCTCACTGAAGACCCTAAAAATATCGCGGCGCGCACACATCTGGCGCGCGTGCTCTCATGGTCGGGCGAGCTTCGCGGCGCAGTCGTAGAGGCGGACGGTGTCTTGCGCGACGCCCCTGAGCACAAAGAAGCGCTCTTGGTCAAGGCAGACGCGCTTCAGTGGCAGGGTCGCTACATAGAAGCCATACCGCTTTATCAAAAAGTTTTGGCGCTCGGAGACGATTTCGACGCTCGGGTCGGCCTGACGCGATGTATGCTTGCGGTCGGCAATCGCACTGCTGCCCTCGAAAATCAAAAAGCTCTGAAACCGGCCAATGGGCGCCAGAAGCGCGAGTTGGCCAAGCTAACGGAAGCTGTCGAGCAGGAAACGCGGCCGACAATCGATGCGCGCTATAATCATTATCACGATTCGGACCGTAATAATTATAATCGCTATTCTTTTGCCGGCGACTTTTGGGTCGGAAATCAGAAATACGGCCTGAGCTTTCGCCATACGGATGCCGACGATCCGACGCGCGATAATCGGGCTGAGGAACTGCTTTTCAGAATCAACTCGCGCCTGACCGACGCGATCAGCGCGGGAACGGGGATCGGATTTGCCCAGTTTGCTGATCGCCATACGTCGAATTTTCCCATCGGCTTTCTTCGGATGGAG